>NZ_CP066363.1 GCF_030323865.1 Pseudarthrobacter defluvii
ACATGGCGGTGCCACACGTCAAGGAATACTGGCTCCAAGTCTTCCCGATCGCTGATATCAGCGGCGTCGGCGCTAGCCGGCGGTCCGGCGTAGATGCGCCCCGCGGCGACGTCCTCGTCGGCCGGATCCCAGACCCGTGTCCACAACGGGTCCAAGATGACGTGTTCCCGGAAGGGATCACAGCTGCAGGCGACCCGCCAGCCGACCACCTGGGACGGCGGCCGCCACGCGCGCCGGTGTGGACCAGTCTCATGCGCCACCGGCCGACCGTCCGGCGTCATCAGGTCGATCTCCATCCACCTGCCGCCGGACCCGTACAAGCCGTCGGCGAAGACGCAGACGACGTATCCCTCATGCTCGCTGCCCTCGGTAAACCAGCCCATGGCGCTTCCCTTCATCACCCGTCGATTGCTACAGCGGCAGTATGAATGCTAGCAACTTCAGTTGACAAGCAGGGGATAGATAGCAACTTTCGTTGACATTCTTTCGATCCAAAGTCCCACAGCCTGTGGGACATTTGCCATGGGGCCACTCCGGCCCCCGTAGCGGAACAGCGAGCACTTCCCGACGAGGGTCACCTCGTTGCCGCCTTGGAATGGGCCGAACCGGACTCCGAAGTAACCGGAAGCGCCGAGCAAAGCGCCTGCCTGATCAATCCGCCCCCACCTGGCTAACAACTTCGACGACCCGCAGCGCGGGAACCAGCCTGAATTGTCCAACGGACTTGGGACAATTCAGCTGTTGTGCGCATCAGCGGCAGAGTGGTCGCCGACATAATGCTTTGTGCAGACACTGTCTGCACAAAGCAGCATCCAGGATCGGGCATCCCGGGGGTAGGAGCGGTGGGCAGCATGCCTGTCCGGTTGAAGTCTAGGACCTTTTCAGCGGAGAGTGTCGAAAGCCTAGTTTGGACCCTATTCTGACGCTTCTATTCTTGATTCCTGACGTCAGGTTGGGGTGTGCTTCAACAGGACGCGGAATCAGGCAGGTAGTGTTGTGCTTTCTGCGCCCAGAGCGCGATGGAACAGTTCCACGCAGCAATGCTGCCGGGGCAGTGGGATAACTTTCAACTCGTAGGTCGGATTTGTAGTTCAGCCTGCGTTTCGGGGCGCGAACATGATCACGGCTACCCCGAGCAGGCAGATCGCCGAGCCGGCAACATCCCACCTGTCGGGTCGGAAACCGTCAAAGGCCATGCCCCACAGCAGTGACCCGGCTACGAACACCCCGCCGTAGGCGGCTAGTATTCGGCCGAAGTGCGCGTCCGGCTGCAATGTCGCTGCGAAACCGTAAATACCGAGGGCGATGACGCCCAGTCCGGCCCACCACCAGTCCTTGCCTTCCCGGACGGACTGCCAGACCAGCCAGGCGCCGCCGATCTCGGCGGCGGCGGCAAGAATGAACAGCAGGGTGGTCTTCGCGATAGTCACAGGGTTCATCATTGCAGCCGCGCGGCCATGCGGATTAGCGGTACGGGCGGCCAAGCTGAGTTGCCGGTAGTGGAAGTCGAAGTGCTTGGCGGGTCTTTAGATGCTGGTTGAGCGGCGTTCGACCAGGAGGGTGTCACGCCACTGCCCGTTCAGTGGACCGTGGGCCATCCGGGCGATGCGTTGCCGGCGTCCGACGATGGAGAAAGTGGAGTCTGAGGCTGGCTTCGTTCTCGGGGAAGACGCTGGCCTGGATAGTCCCGATGCCATGGCTCTCGGTGGACTTGATAAGCGTTTCAAGGAGGGCTTTGCCAATGCCCATACCCATACCGCGGGCAGCAGCGGCTATGTACACGAAGTGTTCGACCACGCCGGAGTACGCGGGGCGGGCTGAGGCGGCGGAGGCAGCAGCCCACCCGAAGAATTGGTCTTCCCGCGTTGCGGCGACAAACCGATGGCCGGGAAGCCAGGAAGTGTCGAACCGGTCCCAGTCGGGTGCAACGGAGTCGAAGGTGGCTTGGCCGGTGTCGATTCCCGCCTGGTATATGTCCCGGACGTCCGGCCAATCCTCCCGGAACATGGGGCGAACGGAGGCGCCCGTCGGAACTGGTGGGGTCACAGGGTCTCCAGCAGTCCTGCGGTGCGCTCGAGGGCGCCGGGGACGAGTGAGAAGTAGGCCCAGGTTCCGCGTTTTTCGCGGTGCAGCAGGCCGGCGTCGACGAGGATCTTCAGGTGGTGGGAAACGGTCGGCTGGGTGAGATCCAGTGGATCGGTGAGGTCGCAGACGCAGGCTTCGCCGCCTTGGGCGCCTTTGACGATGGACAGCAGCCGCAGCCGGTTCGGGTCGGCAAGGGCTTTGAAGACCGCCGCCCTGTCGTTCGCCTCGGCAGCGCCCAGGCTGGGCGCTGCCGGCGGGCAGCAGCCGGTGCGGGAACCGCTTTGACCTGGCCCTCTACCTGGGAGCGGCCAGCTGGTAGGCGTAGAGGAGGGGAGCATCCACACTGGACGTACGTAGTTCCAGCATGCCCGGGTCGGTAACGCTGACTTTGGTTGTCTCCTTGGCGCCATTGCAGGCCGCTCCGAGTTCCACCAGGTCATTGCCCCCGGAGCGCACCGTCAGGAAGGCCTTGCCGACGCCTTCGCAGACCAGAGTCAAAATGTAGCTGCCTGACTCTACGTCTTTCCGCTGAACCACAGGTTGCCGATCGAGAATTCGGCCTGCGTCTGCCGCTACGACTCCTGGGTCAGAGGGGAGCGTAGTGGCCTGCCATGTCGGTACGTCACCCGCCGATACCGGGGTGGCGCAGCCGGAGACGGCCGCCAGGACAACGATGGTGGCCGCACAGGAAAGGACACGCAGAAACTGGGAAGAAAAGTGGGGCATCCCTCCAATTTACCCGGCGCTCGACTCCGGAATGGATCGACCGGTTTATGAGGCCGGTGCCGGTGCCGACTCTCGGTTAAGTGACAGCGCGTGGCAGATGTCGTGATCTTCGGCCCGTAATTCTCGATCCGGTGGGAGGACTGCCTGAAAACAAATACGGCGAGTTTCTAGTTCGGGTTGGCAGCAAGAATGAGGTGATGGAGGGGACCTGCGTTGCAGCGCGACCAAGGTGCGCGAGGACGTCGGGCGGGTCCACGCCGGCAACGAACTTTCCCCGACATATCCCAGTAGGACAAGACACGACCATCTAGTCCAAAAGTTTGGGTGATGGTCGGGAATCAGTACGCCATCCCCCGCGCCGGGCAACGACTGGCCAGAAATGATGAGGGACTGCGCCAAGGAGTTCCATACCTGCCTGACGGCCTCAAGCCGGCAGGGGCGTTTAGCCATCAGGGGCGTCTAACGTGCCTACCGCGGCCAGAGTGATAACCAACAGGGCATTCCACCAGGCGGGGTCGCGGGAAATCTCCCGGAGATAGGACAGTATCTGCAGCCACCGCTTGCAGGCGCAGCCTGCCAGGGCCCATCTATCGCCGTCCATCGACCGGGTTCCCATGCTAAAGGCCTAGTCAGGGGTCGGTGATGGTGAGGCTTCTATTAGGTTTTGGGTTCGCGGTAGGCCAGGAGGCGGAGGGCGTTGGCGACGACGAGCAGGGTTGATCCTTCGTGGATCAGGACCGCCAAGCCAATGCCGATGGCCCCGGTGATCGTTGCCGGGATCAGGATCGCGACGACGCCGAGGCTGGCCCAAAGGTTCTGCCGGATGATTCGGCTGGATTGCCGGCTAAGATTCACGGCGAAGGGGAGCCGTTTCAGGTCATCTCCCATAAGCGCGACGTCGGCGGTTTCCATGGCGACGTCCGAGCCGGCGGCGCCCATCGCGATCCCGACAGTGGCGTTGGCCATGGCCGGTGCATCGTTGACGCCGTCACCGACCATCGCGACCTTATTTTCCCGGCCCCGCAGCTCGACTACGGCTTTGACTTTGTCCTCGGGGAGCAGGTCGCCGCGGGCCTCATCGAGCCCGAGCTTCCCGGCCACAGCACCGGCGACGGTCTGGTTGTCACCCGAGAGCATGATCATGTGCCGTATACCGGCCTGGCGCAGCTGTGTGATAACTGTTGCTGCGGAGTCCCGGGGAGTGTCCATCAGGCCCAGGACCCCCAGGTACCTGGACCCCCGGCGCACTACCATGGTGGTCCGTCCCCCGGCCTCGAGCCGGGCAGTGGAGTCCAGGATGTCCTTGGTCAACGGCGACCCGTCGGTTTCGGTGAAGAGCTGCTGCTTGCCAATGTGGATCTGTTCGCCGTCGATCAGGGCGCTGACCCCGCGGCCGGTGATGCTGGTGACAGCCCCGGCGGTGAGCGGCGGTGTGCCGTCCAGCCGGGCGCGTGCCGCCGTCACGATGGCCGAGGCCAGCGGGTGGTCGCTTTGGGATTCGACGGCGAGTGCGACGGATAGCAACTCGGATTCCTTCACCCCCGCCGCGGGTTCCACGTCAGTCATTTCGGGTTTGCCCTCCGTAAGAGTCCCGGTCTTGTCGAAGGCGATCGCGCTCAGCGTGCCCAGGTTCTCCAGAGGTCCCCCGCCTTTGATGAGCAGGCCGCCGCGGGCTGCCCGGGCCAACCCGGACAGGACGGCGCTGGGGGTGGAGATTGCCAGCGCGCACGGGCTGGCGGCGACCAGGACGGCCATGGCCCGATAGAGCGTGGCGGAGAACGGTTCCTCGATGACGAGGCCGGCGAAGAGCAGGGCGAGGACGAGGATCAGCACGGCGGGGACGAATACGCGCTGAAAGCGGTCCGTGAAGCGCTGCGTGGGCGAAATTTGGGCCTGGGCTTCGCTGACCATCCGCACCACGCGGGCGAGCGTTGAGTCCTTAGACAGCCGTGTCACCTCGATCTCCAGGACGCCGGGACCATTGACCGTTCCGGCATAGATCCGGCTTTCGGCCGGGATGTCGGCCTCCTTCCGGGACGCCTCTTGCCCAATGGGGGTCTTGTCAACTGGGATGCTTTCCCCGGTAACCGCCGACTGGTCCACACTGCTCTGCCCGACGGTTACGTAACCGTCCGAGGGAATGCGGGTGTTGGGTTTAATGATGACGGTGTCGCCGATCCGCAATTCCCCGACCGGGATCTCCTGCTCAGCACCGGCGCGTCTGACCAGTGCGGTGTCCGGGGCGAGTTCGGCCAGGGCCTGGATGGCGCGCCGGGCCCGGCCCATGGCATAGCTTTCCAGGGCGTGGCCGATACTGAACAGAGCCAGCAGCAGGGCGCCTTCGGCCAGGTCCCCGAGCACCGCGGCCCCGGCGGCTGCGACCAGCATCAGGAAATCGATCTCGAACCGTTTGGCCATCACCGTCTGGATGGCTTCCTTCAGGGTGTAGTAGCCGCCGAAGAAATACGCGGCGATATACAGCGCCGTGGAAACTACGTCCGGAACCGCAGAGCTGAGCCCCAGGAGGAACCCCGTCGCCAGGGTCAGGGCACACAGGACCGCGAAGATCAGCTCGCTTCGCTCACTAAAGATCCCGCCGTGTTTGTGATCATGTTCTTCTTGCTTTTCGTGCCTGCGGTCATGCGCGTCCGCTTCTGGCAGGCCAGCTTCGACGGCACCTGCATGGCGTGCCTCGGAGAGATAGAGCCGGCCTGCGCGCGGTGGTGTTCCAAAGCGTGCCAGAAGGTCCAAAACCGCCTTCTCCGAGGTCCGGTCCGTGAGGTATTCAACCGTAACGGAGCCGGTGGCGGAGACGTGGGCCTCCGCCACCCCGTCCAGCTCGCGCAGCCGCTGTTCGAGCAGTTGCGCCCGGGCGGACCTGGAGATGCCGTCCACATCAAGGCTGAGGTGGCCGAAGTCGCTGTCCACCCGGGCGCCCAGGGACACGGCCAGTTCGCGGATCCGGCCCAGGCTGATGAGACCGGGTTCGAAATGCACACACAGCTGCGCCGCTTCGGCGCCGTCCGGGCGCTTGACATGGGCATCGATAACGCCCTGCCGGGCCTGCAGGCCCTCGGTCAGACTGCGCACGCAGGCGTCCTGTTCATCCAGCGCCTCGGGCAAAACAGTCTTCAGGTCAAGCTGGGTGTCGATCGCCACGCGTGCTCACTTCTCATAGTCAGGGCCGGTCAGGTTGAGGGGTGCTGGTGCAGGGGCTTCGGGGTTCAGCCGAACAGATCCCCGAGGAACCCCCCGCGCTTGCGGCGGTCGTGCCGGTCACCATGACCACTGTGGTGACCGTCCCGCCGGTCCGCATAGGGAGACTGGCCGTAGGGGGGCTGCGGAGTCTGGGCATAGGGGGGCTGTGTCATTCCGGGTGCGGCGTTCCGGGCAGCGTAGAACGCGGCTTCAGCATCCATCAGGGACTCCAGTTCACCGCGGTCCAGGAAGATTCCGCGGCACCCTGTGCATTGATCGATGATGACCCCGTTGCGTTCGTAGGGACGCATCTCTGATTCGCATTTAGGGCAAGTAAGAGGGGCAGGCGAGGCGTTCATGTGGGCTCCTGACGAGTGGGGTCGATAGGGGAAGAGACTGCGGTGACTGCGGGGGAGTGCCCGGCGTGGGTGATCGCCAGGTCCAGCAACATCCGAACGTGGTTGTCGCCGAGACGGTAAAACACGACCCGGCCAGCGCGGCGGGTTTCCACGACTCGGTGCGCGCGCATGAGTCGAAGAGCTTGACTCACTGAGGATTCGCTGAGCCCGGCCACCGAGGCGAGGTCATGCACGCATACCTCCCCGGCCTCCAGCAGCGTGGCGAGGATCCGCACCCGGCCGGGATCTCCCATCAACCGGAACACCGCGGCAACCCGCTCAACATCCTCGCCTGGGGGCAGTGCCTCCCGAAGAAACTCAATGCGGGCAGAGGCACGATCGTTGTCCCGATATCCGGGCAGGGCATCCGGATCGGTAATGGAACGTAATCGACGACTCATCTGAACAGATTATCATTTGTTCAGATATTGACGCCGCGAGTCATTCACCAGTTTTCAGTCTTGGTGCTGCCGTCCGAACCGCCAGGATGTCAGAACAGCAGGCGGGGCATGGCGCAGTACTATCTGTTGCGTGTGACGGCTGGTGTGATTGCGGCGCCTTTATGGCTCCCCGAGCCCCTGTTTCCGTCAAAGCATCTACGTCCTCGACCGTGAATCCTCCCTGGACGTCGGTGAAAGGATGGGGGAGATGGCCCGAGGGGGATTTCACTAAAGCGTCAAGGAATGCAGGCTTTGAGGCGGCTCTTTACAGTGCCCCCAGGATGTAGATGACGAGGAACCCGAGGAAGAACATGGAACCCAAAAACACCGTTTCTTCCTGTTCATGCGCTTCAGTCAGCAGTTCCTCCACCGTGAGATACAAAAGAGCGGCAGCACCAAAGGCGAGAACAAGGGCCAGTAGGGGCGCGCCGGCACCACCGAGGAAGATAGCACCGCCTATCGCACCGACGGCCGTCAGGAGTCCAAGTCCGCTGCTGGTTGCCGCTGCACGGACGTTGGATATGCCAATTTCCTTGAGCTCTACTGTCAAAGACAGTGCCAGGAACAGGATTTCGATGGTGAGGGCGATGGTGAGGATAAGCGCCTCCCTGGCACCCAGAACAGTCCCCAGCCCCACGAGTAAACCGTCCAGCAGCAGATCGATTCCGACGGCGGCCAGCAGGCCTGTCGGCAGTGTCCCGGACGCCGGGGACTTTCTGTCCATTTTTCGGCCCAGGGCGCCTAACGCCAGCATGACAGCTGCGCCTGCGGCAAAACCGGCGGCCGCGAACCCGAGGTTTCCTTCTGCCCGCAGGTCCGGTAGTACTTCTCCGGCCAATGCTGCCAGGACCACGCCCGCCGCGAAGTGTTGAATCGCACTGGAGAGTTTTGGCCCCGGGGGCTTTAGGACAGCGATGACCGACCCCAGGGCCGCCGCGGCGACCGGGAACGCGACCAGCACCAGCGTTTGGGCGGAAAGACTCACACTGTCAACACCTTTCAAACCACGCCTTGCTTTAGGCAACCCAGAGGACATGTGCCCTACCCGCCCAGTGCAGGCGGTCTTTTGCTGCCTCACGCTACCGCCAGCGCCCTACCGGAGTCACGGCAAATGTTTCGATATTTGAACCTCACCCCGCTCGGGACTCCGGACGGCGTGCCCGAAGCCCTCCGTCAGGTTCCGAAGGACGAGAAAACCCATATCGAGTTCCCATCGTTTTAATCGGATATCATCGCTGCATGACGATACAAATGGCTGGTTCGGGGGATGCTTGCGGTGGGCTTGAACCCGCAGCGGCTTTGTTTCATTCGTTAAGCGATCCGACGCGGTTGAACATCGTGAAGCGAATGGCCGCCGGCGAGATCCGGGTGGGGGATCTGGCGGGGGAGCTGGGGCTTGCCCAGTCCACCGTGTCCGCCCATGTGGCGTGTCTGCGCGATTGTGGCCTGGTCCAGGGCCGCGCGCAGGGCCGCAGCGTCCATTACTCGCTGTCGCGCCCCGAGTTGATGGACATGCTTGCCCAGGCCGAGATCCTGCTTGCCACCACCGGCAACGCGGTCAGCCTGTGCCCGAACTACGGCACCGGAAGCACCGGCGCCGTACTGACAAACGTGGAACTGACGAAGGAGAACGCCCGATGAGCGATGCCTGCGGCTGCAGCGACGACAAGCCCGAAACCGCGGCCGAAGAGGCCGAGGAAGCTGTCGGCTTCTGGCAGATCAACGAGATCCGGGCCGCCGCGATCTCGGGTGTGCTGCTCGTGGCCGTCTGGGCCCTGTCCCTGACCGGGGGCCCGGACTGGCTGCGCCTGGTCCTGGAAATCGGGGCGCTGCTGGTCGCGGCGTGGACCTTTGTTCCCTCCACCCTGCGCCGCCTGGTCAAGGGCAGGATCGGCGTCGGGACCCTGATGACGATCGCCGCCGTCGGCGCCGTCGCCCTTGGCGAGTTCGAGGAAGCGGCGATGCTCGCCTTCCTCTACTCCATTTCCGAAGGGTTGGAGGAATACTCGCTGGCCAAAACCCGGCGCGGCTTGCGGGCCCTGCTGGACCTCGTCCCGGCCGAAGCGACAGTCCTTCGCGGCGGAACGGAGGTCACCGTTGACCCGGCCGAGCTCGTTCCGGGGGACCGGATGGTCGTCCGCCCGGGCGAACGGCTGGCCACCGACGGCCGGATCATCACCGGCCGCACCTCCCTGGACACCTCGGCCCTGACCGGTGAATCCGTGCCGGTGGAGGCCGGTCCCGGCAGCGAGGTCTACGCCGGGTCCATCAACGGCACCGGGCCGCTGGAAGTCGAAGTCACCAGCACCGCGGAGAACAACTCCCTGGCCCGCATCGTGCACATCGTCGAGGCCGAACAGTCCCGCAAGGGACCCGGGCAGCGCCTGGCGGACAACATCGCCAGCAAGCTCGTCCCCGGCATCCTGATCGCCGCGGCCCTGATCATCGCCTTCGGCTTCATCGTCGGAGAGCCGCTGCTGTGGTTCGAACGCGCCCTGGTCGTCCTCGTGGCCGCATCGCCGTGCGCTTTGGCGATCTCCGTCCCGGTCACCGTTGTCGCCTCCGTCGGCGCCGCCAGCCGCATCGGCGTGCTGATCAAGGGCGGCGGCGCACTGGAAACCCTCGGCAAGATCCGCACCATCGCCCTGGACAAGACCGGCACCCTGACCCGGAACAAGCCCGAAGTCATCGATGTCGCCGCCGCCGGGACCACTACCCGCGAAGACGTTCTTGCCCTCGCAGCCGGGCTGGAGGCCCGCATCGAACACCCCCTGGCCCGAGCCATCCTCGCCGCATCCCCGGCCAGGGCCGACGTGACCGACGTGGACACCGTCCCCGGCGCCGGCCTGGAAGGCCGCTTCGAAGGCAAGACCGTCCGGCTGGGCCGCCCCGGCTGGATCAACGCCGGCGCCCTTGCCGGGGATGTCGAGCGGATGCAAACGGCAGGCGCCACCGCCGTCCTGATCGAATCCGCCGGCGAAGTCATTGGTGCCGTGGCAGTCCGTGACGAACTGCGCCCCGAAGCCCGGGACGTCATCGCCCGGCTGACCGCCTCCGGGTACACCACGGCCATGCTCACCGGTGATAACGCGATCACCGCCGCGGCCCTGGGCAAGGACGCAGGCATCACCGAAGTCCACGCCGACCTCCGCCCGGAAGACAAGGCCGAGATCATCCGGACCCTGAAGTCCCGCCAGCCCACCGCCATGGTCGGTGACGGCGTCAACGACGCCCCGGCCCTGGCCACCGCCGACACCGGTATTGCCATGGGCGCCATGGGCACCGACGTCGCCATTGAAACCGCCGACATCGCCCTGATGGGCGAGGACCTGAACCACCTGCCCCAGGTCCTGGACCACGCCCGCCGGACCCGGTCCATCATGCTGCAGAACGTGGGCCTGTCCCTGCTGCTGATCGCAATCCTGATCCCGCTGGCACTGGTCGGCGCCCTGGGACTGGCTGCGGTCGTCCTGATCCACGAACTCGCCGAAATCGTGGTGATCGGCAACGGCGTCCGCGCCGGCCGGATCAGCCGCAAGACAGCACTCCGGGCGGCCAAACCCGCGCCGGCACTGGAACCTGCCGCGTGAGCGTCCCGTCACCGGCAGATCCGGCAGATCCGGCAAGGACACCACCAATTGGCGCCAAAGCATGGCGGGTAAAAATTGGCCTGCTCGTCTCGGCCGCCGTGCTCGGGGTGGCCGACCTGGTTATCAAGGCCTTGGCCGAGGAACTGCTCTCCAACGGTGCCACGGTCGATCTGGGCCTGGTGAACCTGAAACTGCTGTACAACACCGGGGTCGCTTTCAGCCTCGGGGCTAACCTCGCCCCGTGGCTGGTCATTGCCGCGACCGCCATCATCGTCCTGGCCATGGCCTGGTACGCAGTGTCCACCGCCCCCGCCATGCCGGCGCTCTCCCGGGCGGGTGCGGCGATGGTGGTTGGCGGCGGTGCCGGGAACCTTGTGGACCGGATGGACGGGCGCGGCGTCGTGGACTACCTGCACAGCGGCTGGTTTCCCACCTTCAACCTCGCCGACGTGTTCGTCACCGTCGGCGTAGGGCTGTACGTGCTGGGCAGCCTGCTGGGATCCCGCGAACAGGAAAAGGCGTAACCAGCTGCAGTCCGGACACGGGCCTCCTGACGCTGGAAGTGACTTGCTCATCCTGGCCACGACGGCCGTATTAGCAGCGACCAACATCGATGACATTGCTTCCATGCTTTTCCGGTCCTTGAAAATGAAGGATCGATGGGCGCTGGGATTGAACGGCTGTGGAAGGCAGTGCAGGCACCGGCGGGGTCTGACCAGGTCACTGACGACATCCCCGAAAATACCCCCGCGTATCTGCCGGGTGCCAAGCAGGTTGTTACCACAGTCAGGGCGTTACGCAAATGTGACAAATGGGGCTTTTGTGACATAGGGTCTGACCGTGCCGGTTTCTCCGAATACGGCACTCCCGAGCAGACTTGCCTAACTCTGCCGCTGCCAGGGATCCGTTCGTAAAATTCGTCCGGCAGAGACGGGGAACCCAGAGTTGGCCCGCTTCGAGCAGGCCTTGGGGTGAAGCCGTGCCTGGTGCCTTTCGTGCACCACCGCGGCCGGGTGTCTCCCATCCGAATCCGACAGCTAACCTCGCAGGCAGTGGGAGAGGCCCTTTCATGCCCATGCGCAAAACTCACGGCCGCCACCGCGCGGTCTCCGTCCAGACCAGCGCCATCGCCGTGCTGTCCCAATCCGTCGCCGCAAACGCCGGCACCGCAGGCCGCCAGGCAGCCGTCCTCGCAGCAGCCTCCGGCCTCGTCCTGACCGGTGGCATCACCGCCGCCCAGGCAGCAGACACCCCGGCCCAGCGCGACGCCGAGCCGGCATCCACCCTCGAAGTCGCAGGCCAGGCCCAGACCCCGCTGACCGCCGACGCCACGATCCAGATCACCTTCGAGCGTCCCGCAGTGGAAACCACGCCTGCACCCGTCGTGGAAGCACCCAAGCCAGTCGCCGCCGAAGCGCCCAAAGCCACGGTCCCCGTGGGCGCTGCCACTGTGAAGCCAGCCGCTGCGCCCGCCAAGGCCCAGGTCACCGTCACCCCTGCCGCGCCGGCGCCCGCGCCGGCCGCGGGCGGGATCAACGCCATCATGCTGTCCTCCGCCTACGCCCAGATCGGTATGATCCAGGACTGCACACGGCTGGTCGAAAACGCCCTCAACGCTGCCGGCATCCCCGTCGGCGACCTCGGCCCGATGCAGTTCATGAACTACGGCACCGTCGTCACCGACCCCCAGCCCGGCGACATGGTCATGCAGCCCGGCCACGTAGGAATCTACGTCGGCAACGGCCAAGTCCTCAGCTCCGGCCTGAACGGCAAGAACGAAACAGCGGTCCACCCCCTGACCTGGATGACCTCCAAAGGCGCCGTGACCTTCGTGCGCGCAGGCAAATAAAACCACTGAAGGCCGGTGATTCAATGCCTTGGGGGCAATGAATCACCGGCCTTCAGCATGCCCTCGCACACTGGACCCTCTGTCGAGGGTCGAGTACCCTGCCTCTTACTCCGGTCCGGCGCCTCAAAACCTCTGCACCCTCACACCAAGGGACCGGAGACGCCGGAAGGTCCCGCCGAAGCCTGTTGTGCTGAGGTGCAACCGTACAGCCGAAGGCTCGCCCGTTTCCACGGACAGGCCCCGTGGCTGTTGAACCCTCCAGAGGAGTTCCGGCGAGAACGGCAAGACGTACTGCGGGCGCCAACCCCCTGCGTGGCGGCACGTGAAAAGGTGGGCATGGCTTTTCCGCATATGCTGGATGGGTGCTAAACGAGTTTTGGGCCACCGCACCTGCATCGTACAAAGCGGTTGTTTTCAGTGCCATGGCCCTGATTGCGCTGGGAATCGCGATTAACATTTTTGGCCAGACCGCCAAAAATGAGGCCCTGTCGTTTGCATCGCTGGCTGTCATAGGCGCGGGACTGCTGCTTCACGCTGCAGGGGTTGTCATCCGCGGACATCAGGTCCAGAAACGCCTTCGAAATTCTTCAAGAAAAGGATGACCCAGTGCAGAACGCTTTCGTCGCGGCTGGCCTGCAGGCCCTAAGCACGATGCCTACTCCCGGTCCCGGAACTGACGGGCTGAGGCCCGGTTTGAGTCCCGATCAGGTATCACCGGGATTTCTCGGGTTTCTGATGACCGCGTTTATGGTCATAGCCGTCGTGATGCTCATGGTGTCCATGACCCGGCGGATCCGCCGGGTTCGCTACCAGGCGCAGGTCCGTCTGCCAGGGCAGGACAGTCCGGACGCAGCGGATACGAACCTTGCCACCGCCGGTGAGCCGCAAGCCGGCAAGCCCACACCCTAACGAAACTTCCGGGGCCCTGTCGAGTGGTTCGCCAATATGTTCCAGCACCAGCCACGTGCATTGACGCAGTGGCTGACCTGCACGGACCTGGTGGACGCGCGAGTCCATTCATCCATTCCTGTACAGTCGTGAGGAGCCTCATCGCGCCCCACGGATGCTGTCCCGCCCCCGGGCCAGTCCTGACGATGATTCAAGGAACCGTATGACCGCTGAAAATACAATGGCCGAGGGTCCTCATCGGCCGGCCGCGCCGTCCCGGGCATCGGGTATGCCGCTTGGTTGCCGGCGTTTGTTGATGGTTGGCGGTATCTGCGTTCCAATCGGCCTCGTTGCCGGACCATTTTTGCTGCCTGCTCAACTGTTGGCCGTCGCGGGAATTGTCCTGCTGGCTGTTGCGTTGTCCCACGGGCCCGGTGAACGCTGGTTTTGGCGCTGGTCGTTGGCTGTCGCCGCGGCTGGTGGCCTGTGGCTGGCCGCTACGGCGGCGTACTACATCACGATCATGGTCGCCGCTGAGGCGTCTGCCCCGTTGCCGGTTTTCGCGCAGGGACTCTTTACTGCCGGGGCGGTGTCCGTTGCGGTCATGGCGGTCGCAGCCCTGACCGCGGCGCTGTTGAGGATGCTGGCGAATCGCCGGAAAGCCCGGGAAGCGGGAGCGTCTGTCCGGTCGTAGGCCGTTCCTGGGTTCTTTCCGGTGCTCCCGCGCGACGGGAACACCGGAAAGACGTAGGTCAGGAGCGCTGTCCGGCGTTTCTGCGGCGCACCCACCAGGTCACGGCCAGCGCCGCTGCCAGGATCCCGAAGGCGATTCCCACGGCCAGCGGCGCGTTATCGTCGTTGGGCCTCGGGGCCGTCGGCGGCATGGCGTTGGCGGTGTTTTGCGGGGCCTGCGAGGAGGCGGCAGCTGAAGGGGTTGCGGGTACCGACGGTTGGGATGATGCCGCGGTCGCGGGCGCTTGGACGGTGAAGGCGTAATTGCCTTCGATGGGGTGCCCGTCCGAGGACACGGCCCGCCAAAGCACCTTGTAGCTGCCCGGTGTCCCTGGGGCGATTTTGGTCGACAAGGTCGCCCCATTGACGCTTACAGTGCCGTCGCTGACGGTGTTCCCGGCGCCGTCGGTGACGGTGATGACACTCAGGTTCAGGGACGCTGAATCCGTGGGAGGCTCGGTGAGGGTCAGTGACACCGTTTCGGGCGCGGTGGCCACGACTGCGTCGCGGGCCGGAGCCGTGGAGGACAGGGCATCGTGGGCGACGGCAGGGGAGGCCACTGCGGCGGCGGGCAGCAGCAGAGCGGCGACGGCTGCCAGGCGCAGGCGGGTACTAATTCTGGGGCGCGATTTCATGGTTGGTTTCCTTTGGGAAAGATTTTGGGTGCACGACGTTTCCGCTGAAACGTGCTTGCAGGGTGCAGGCGCGGCCGTGGCTGCGGGCCTGCGAAAAGGGCTTCAGGCGGTAGCGGGCGGCCCGCGCCGGGAATGGGTGTGGAGTATTATCCGGCGCAGAACCGGGGCCCGGGGCGGGGCCGGAACCAGCGCTGCCAGGGCCGGAACGAAGGGGACCGGCGCGAGGAAAAGTACGGGTCGGAGCCAGGTTGCCAGCGCCCAGAGGGCTGATTCGCCTTTGGCCAGCAGCAGCGCGGTCAGCACCGTCGCGCCGAGGTGGGCGGTGATCATGGCAGGTCCCAGGTCCCACACCAGATGCGGATGCATGTCCTGCCCTGCGGGCAGCAGCGCCCCGGAGCCGATCAGGGGGTGGTGGTGTGTCCCCGGCGCGACAGCCGGGAGGGCAGGGCCGACGGCCGCTGTCGGAGGGAACGCGGACATCACTGAGTGCAGCAGGCCCTGACCGCCGGCCAGGACCATACCAAGAACCGGCGTCTTCAGCTTCCATCTGGTCAGGATGATGATGGCCAGGACCAGCAGGGACGTGCAGGCCGCCAGTACCGGTGCCGGGGGCAGGAGGCCGCCGGCGGAGACGTGCGCCGCCGCGGCCAGCGACAGGGTTGATCCTGCCAGGGCGGCGGTCCGCAGCAACCGGAACGGCGCGCGCTGAACTCTCATCCCGGTCCTTCCTGTGGGGCTGGTTCTTTCCGGAATCTGCTGGCGGCGGCGGGAAACCGCTACTGGGCGGCGTCCGCCAGTTTCTGGCGGAATTCCTCCATCGTGTTCGGCGTCAATTTTTCACCGTTGAGGAAGAATGTCGGCGTCCCGGTCACGCCAAGCGCCTTACCGTCCGCGATGTCCTGACGGATCCGGTCTTTGGTGGCTTCGTTGGCTACAGCGGCGTCGTAGGCGGTCAGGTCCAGTCCGAGTTCTTCGGCGAAAGTGCGGAACAGGGGTGCCTGGGAGTCCTGCTTTTCACCCCACTGCGGCTGGGTCTCGAACATTTTCGCGGCCATCTGTTCGTATTTTCCCTGCTGGGCGGCGGCTTCGACGGCCAGCGCCGCCTGCCCGGAATTCCGGTGGGCCGGGAGCGGAAAGTAACGGTGGACGACCGTGATCCGGTCACCGAATTCTGCCTTCAGCTCGGCCACGACGGGTTCGGCAGCCTTGCAGGCTTCGCACTCGAAGTCCAAAAACTCTACCAGCTGGGCCTTCTCGGTTGCCGGAGCGGTGACCCGGTGGCTGTCCTCACGGACGAGCTGGGCCTCGGCGACGGGTTGGACGGCCACCGGCGCGGGTTTGTTGAGCGTAAACACGGCGTACCAGATGGCTCCTGCGGCCAGGATGACTCCGAGCAGGATCCAGATGACGGTCCTGGCGCGTTTGGCAGGGTCTGCCGGGGGCGTGGAAGTGGCTTTTGGTTGTGACATCAGTGATGAATGCTTTCCTGGTCGCGGTGGGCTGCTGCTTCAATCTGGAAGGTGGAGTGTTCGACGCTGACGTCGAAATGTTCGGCGACGCAGCGCTGCAGGTCCGCCAGGATGGTGGAGGCGTGCCCGTCCGTCATGCAGCCGTCTTCGACGGTGACGTGGGCGGAGAGTACCGGGGTTCCGGAACCGACGAGGGACGCGTGCAGGTCGTGGACGTCGATGACGTGGGGAAGGGCGAGGATGTGCTCCCGGACCTGGCCCAGATCCAGTCCGGCGGGCGCGTTTTCCATCAGCACATTCACCGTGTCCCGGAGCAGTCTCAGGGTGCGGGGGATGATCAGGACCCCGATGAGCAGGGACACCACGGCATCGGCCTGCACCCAGCCGGTCAGGGCGATGATGATCGCCGCAACGATGACGGCCACGGATCCCAGGGCATCGTTGAGGACTTCAAGGAAGGCGGCCTTCATGTTGAAGTTATGATTCCGGCCTGATGCCAAAACAATCAGCCCGATGGCATTGCCGGCCAGACCGATGACGCCGAACCACAGCATCGTCGGTCCGGCGATTTCCGGCGGTTCGAAGAACCTGCGGATGCCCTCGATAATCACGAACGCGCCAACGCCCAGCAGAAGGGCAGCCTGGAAGGCCGCTGCGATGATTTCGGCGCGCTTGTAACCCCAGGTGCGTTTCAGTGTCGGTGGTTTCAGGGCCAGCGAGGCTGCGATCAGTGCGATCAGCAGACCGGTGGAGTCGGTGAACATGTGCCCGGCATCGGCCAGCAGCGCGAGGCTTCCGGTCAGCACGGCACCGATGATTTCCGCGGCCATGACGCTGAACGTAACAGCGAAAACGATGATGAGTTTTCCGCGGTGGCCGGCACCTGCCGCAGCGTGGTCGTGGTCATGTCCGCTCATGAGGGATCCTTCACAGTGGTTGGCGGGGCAGGGGTGAGGGCTTCTTGTCCTGGCCGCAGCCGGATTCTTTGCAGGTACCGGGCGGATCTACGCTGCGGATCATCGGGGGCGTGCGCGGGCCGGAGGCCGGAGAGTTCGGGGCGAACCCGCTCGTCCGGCTGGACTGACCGGACCGTGGACCCGCAGACAGGCCCAGGGGTTGGACCGGACCGGCCGGTTCATCCCGGTGTTCGAATTCATGAACGCCTGCACCAGGTGTGGCCGGGATCGGCGGAATTTCCGTCGTCACCGGCGCGGCCCGCCGCTGCCGCCGGGGCCCGGGTGGGTGCGTTCGCCCAGTTGGGCGAGCATGGCGTTGTAGGCCTCCAGGTCGGCATCATGGTTTCTGTCCGCTGCCCGGTCGGTCCGACGGGTTTCCCGGGCATCGGAGCGGGACCACATGACGGCGACTCCGATCGCGATCAACAGGGTCGGAACCTCACCGATTCCCCAGGTGATGGCCCCGGCCATCTGCTGGTCAGCCAGCGGGGAAAGACCCCAGTCCCGGCCCAGCCCGGTAAACCACTCCGGCTGCAGGAGCGTGGTGGCCCCCATCAGGGCGACGCCGAAAAATGCGTGGAAAGCCATCGTGGCCAGCAGCAGCAGCAGCCGCAGCGGATACGGCGCCCGGCGGGGCACTGGATCGGTGCCGACCATGGACAGGACGAACAGGTAGCCGGTGATGACGAAATGCACGGTCATCAGTTCATGGCCGGCATGCTCACGCAGGGCAAACCCGAAGGCGTCGGAGTAGTAGAACAGCACGATCGAGCCGGCGAAGTTCGCGGCGACAAAAAGCGGATGTGTCAGGACGGCGGCCGGCCGGGAGTGCACCAGGATCATGATCCATTCCCGCGGTCCGCGTGTCCCGTCATGCCGGGGAGCCAGGGCCCGCAGGGCCAGGGTGACGGGGGCGCCGAGAACCAGGAACACCGGAACGATCATGGTCAGCGCCATGTGGTCGAGCATGTGGGCACTGAACAGGACCCGCCCGTAGACCGAGGGCCCGCCGGAGGTGAAGAAGACCAGGGCAGCCAGGCCCGTCAGCCACATCAGGCCCCGGGGCCAGGGCCACTTGTCCCCTCGCCGCTTCAGCAGCCGGGCGGCCCGAAGGTACAGGTATGCCGCTGCCAGTGCCACAGCGATCCAGAGCCAGTCCGGGCGCCAGACCGTGAACCAGCGTTCGGGGGTCAGTTCCGGTGGCAGCAGGTAGCCGGTGAGGATTTGTGCCGGCGTCAGGGCCGGTTCGATGTCCTCGCCCAGGGGAGGGGGAGTGCGGCTCAGTGCGGCGGCCAGTCCGCTGACGGCGCCCATGATGAGCACCTCAATAACGATCAGCCGCCAGAACAGCCCAGTGGCGCGCGTCGCTCCTGCGGCGGCTGACAGAGCCGGAATGAGACGCCTGCGGTGCAGGAGCCCGAGGCCGCCCAGGACGATGGCGCCGGCCGTTTTCCCCATCAGCAGCACCCCATAGGGTGAGGCGAGGCCGGCGGGGGAATCGATGCGGATGGCCGCGTTGATCACCCCGGAGGACACGACGAGGATTAAGGCGAACCCGGCGAGGGTTGAAAACCGTTTCACGACGGCGGCGGTGTCGCTGCCCAGCGCGGTGCCCGCTGCCGTCAGGGCGACCAGTCCGCCGAACCAGAGGCAGACGCCCACAAGGTGCAGGCCCAGTGAGTTGATGGCCTGTTCATGATCGCTGCCCCCGGCGGCGTGGCCGATCAGGATCATCGGAATCAACCCGCCCATAGCCAGCACGGCCGTCGCGGCCAGGCCGGCCGGGGAGCGGAGGCCGAAGGTCGCCGTCGCCACCGTCGCGGAGATGATCACCACCCACAGCCAGGCCGTCCCGGTCGGGAGCTCTGTAATGTAGGACGCCAGCTGCGAGGCGAATTGCCGGCTGCCCGAGATCGGTACCCCGGCGATATCGGCGAAGCTGAACACGATGACCGCCACCGCCGAGAGCATCCACAGAATGCTCGCCGCACAGGCCAGGTTCATGATGCGCCCAAATGCAGGATGCTCCGGGGCTGGAGCCCCGGCGCTGCTGCCGGCCTGCTTGTTCTTCCGCGTCCGTGACATGGACGGCGGAACAATGAAGGCCGCGAAAACCAGCGCCCCGATGGTGGCCGCCGCAGAGATGTTATGGACCGTCTGAACTATGCCAAAGCCCCACCGGACCAAGGACCCCGGGTCCCGGGTTTCAGCCGGCAACGTCCCCCTGCCATAGGCAGTCGCGACAAGGACCGCAGCGATGGCGAGAAGCCCGGCAATGGCCAACCACCAGAGCCTGGGCACTGCTGCCGGCCGCCCGGTTGGAAGCTTCACAGCCACAAGAAATCCTTCGCACTAGACCTGCCGCACGGCAGGGACACCGGGGCACATGCCGTCAGGACCGACACCAAACCAGATTATCTGTAAGGTTGTTCAGACGATAATCTGGCTGGTTTCTGATTCTGTGTCGGGGGCCGGCCCGGTCCTGAAGCGAATGTGAAGCATTAGCAGTCGAAGGTAATCTTGATGAATGACCACCTCTCCGATGCCCCCGGCGGCAGCCCGCGGCAGCGACTGTGCTGTCCGGCTGGTGGACGCCGACCGGGTCCGCTCCGTCCGGGACAGGATGCCGCAGGAGTCCGACGTCGCCGACCTTGCCGTGATTTTCGGTCTCCTGGCCGATCCCGGACGCGTACGGATCCTCATCGCCCTGCTCGAGGGGGAGATGTGCGTCTGCGACCTGGCTGCGACAACGGGTCTGAGCGAATCCGGTGTTTCGCACGCCCTGCGCCTGCTGCGCGGGCCCAAGGTCGTCACGGTCCGGCGTTCGGGCCGGATGGCCTACTACTCGCTGGCCGATGCGCACGTCCGTTTACTCCTGGATCTCGGCCTGACCCACGTCGGGCACACGGGGCAGGACCGTCTGGTCTCAGCAGCCAGCAGCTAAGACCGATACAGCGGGGGAAGTGCGCAGGGGGGTTCGGGCATGAACGGTGATTACAGTATCGACGGCCCGGTCTGGCTGCCGACCCTGCCCCCGTCATTGGGCGAGTATCTGGCCCCGAACCTGCAGCCCGTTCCGCTCATCCCGGCGCTGGCGCTGGCCGCTGCCGTCCTCTACCTGGCCGGGGCCATTACTCTCTGGCGCCGGGGCAGGGCCTGGTCGCCGATACGCACCATCTCGTTCCTGACCGGCTGCGCCGCCATCGCCGTGGTCATGGGAGCCGGGATCGAAGGCTACGGGCTGCGGATGTTCTCCATCTTCATGTTCCAGCAACTGACGCTGATGATGGCCGTTCCGCCGCTGCTGGTGGTCGGCTCACCCGGCACCCTGCTGCTGCGCACGACACCACACAACCGGCTGGGCCGGCCCGTGCTTCAAGCCGCGATCTGGGGCCTGCGCTCCAGATGGGGACGACTGGCCATCCACCCGGGGTTCATGGTCCCCCTGTTCCTGCTGAGCTTTTACGGCGTGTACTTCTCCGGGCTCGCCGATCTCCTGCTGCCCAGCTGGTACGGGCACGTCGGGCTGGAGCTGCTGTTCCTGCTCGCCGGGATCCTCTTCACCGTGCCGCTGATCTCGGCCGACCCATTGCCCACCCGGCAGACCCATTTTGGGCGATTGATCGATATTTTCGCCGAAATGCCACTGCATGCCTTTTTCGGGGTGGTCATCATGATGGCAACGGATCCGATGGTCGAATTCTTTGCCGTCCCGCCCGAAAGCTGGAATATCAACCCAATGCAGGACCAGGGAGTCGCCGGCGGGCTGGCATGGTCCTACGGGGAGCTGCCGGGGGTACTGCTGCTGATGTTCATCCTGGTCCGGTGGCAGCGGGACGAAGCCAGCGGCTGGGCCCGGTCAGAACGGGCAGTAGCCACCGCCGGCGGCGATGCGGACATGGATGCCTACAACCAGTACCTGCAGCAGCTGGCCAACAGGCCCGAACGGCACCGCTGAACCGGCCTGGCCCGCCGCGTCGTTACCTTCCGAACACTTCCCTTTATTGTCCGGCAAGCGCCGAAACGATGAGCGCCTTCAGGGTCCCTTTCTCGGAGATCCCGAGGATCCTCGCGCTGACCCGGCCCTCCCGGTCCAGGACAAGGGTGGTGGGAACGGCGCGCGGCGGCACATAGGTCGTCATGGCCAGCAGGATCCCGCCGTTGCTGTCATCAAAACTGGGATAACCCACCCCGAACGTGCGTTCAAAGGCAGCCGCAGTCGGCGCATCGTCCCGGACGTTCACGCCGTAGAACAGCACTCCCTGGTCCCGGAATTCATTGTTCAGCGCGACCAGGTCCGGCGCTTCCTTCCGGCAGGGAGCACAGCCCGCGTACCAGAAATTCAGGACCACAGCATTGCCCGCCCAGTCCTCCGAGGAGACGGTTTCCCCGCTGAACAGCGTCCCGGTCAGGGAAACCTTCGAACCCCGCGCATCGGGGCGGTACTCGTTGACCGAACCATCACCTGCGATGTAGTTCTTGTCGTCCCCTGCGCGCGCCTGCGCGGCGAGCGAATCCTCCCGCCCCCCGCAACCTGACAGGGCCAGCGCCGCAGCACCGAACCCCAGAACAGCCCGCCGCGGCGGGCACTTGCCTTCTCCTGCACGCTTGAACAGATCCACAGTTGTCGATTCTATCCCGTGTAGAAAAAGGGAGCGGCGGGCGGCTTGCAGACGACTATCAGGTAAATCACAGGGTTATAACGATTCCAGGACCTGCCTGTAATGTTGATACAGGCATTTGTGTATCAGTGCCTTCGAGGCCGAAAGCCCAGCCCCGCCCGGGCCTCGCAAACGACGAGCTTCACAGGCGGGGGCGGAGAACCCATCTTCCGGCAGCTGCGCTGCCTTGGGGTGAAGCCGGAGCTGAAGACTGCATCGAGCGGTTCGAGTCCCCGGCCGGGCTTGATCCTTGGCCCGAACCCGACAGCTAACTTCGCAGGCGCTGAAAGGACCCCATGCCGTCTTCCCCTGCCCGCGGCCGGCACCGTAGCCCGGTGCCCGCCCGAGCCTGGCGCGTCGATTCTGCCGCACCCCGGCACAGCCGGCGCCGGCCCACCAGCCGGGACTTCGCCGTCCTTCGACGCAACCTTCCGGCAGCGGCCACCATCACCGCAGCAATGCTGGTCGGCGCAGCCATCACTGCGGCCAATGCCGGCACGGGCACTGACCGGCCCGCTGCGGCAGGCGCGGAACAGGTGGCCGCAATCGAGGTTCCGGCGCAGGCTTCCCCGGGCGCCAGCATCTCCTTCGACCGGTCCCCGGTGGCCACTGTCCCGGCCCCGGCCGTACCCGAATCCCCGGCGGCCGGGTCTGCCGGGGCTTCGGCGCAGCTGGTCCCCGCGGCAGCTGTTCCCGCCGGCCCGGCGGCTTCTTTCGGGCTCGCCGCACCATTGGCGAGCATGTCCGTAGCGTCGCCGTTCGGTTTCCGCACCAGTCCGATAACCGGGGGATCCGGGGAGCTTCACACCGGCCTTGACCTGGTGGCGTCCTGCCAGACAGCGGTGTTCGCGGCTGGAGCCGGAACGGTGGTCGAGGCAGGATGGTCCGCGTACGGCGGGGGAAACCGGATCGTGGTCGACCACGGCAACGGCCTGAAAAGCACCTACAACCACCTGGCCTCGATCGAGACGAGCGTCGGCGCCCCCGTCGCCGCCGGGCAGCGGCTGGCCGCTGCCGGAACGACGGGCAACTCCACCGGCTGCCACCTGCATTTTGAGGTGCTCTTCAACGGCCAGACCGTTGATCCGCAGGGCTGGCTGTGACCGGGCCGAACCTTGGCGCGGGCGCGGCAGGCCGCGCAGCACGGCCGGTTCAGCGCCGCGGCCTGCTGTGGGCCGTCTTCGTCACCGTGGTTATCCTCACCGCGCTGGCTTTCTTCGCCATCGGCCGGCTCTCCGGCGCGCCGCAGCAGATCTCCGATGATGGACCGGATGCCGGATTTGCCCGTGACATGCAGGTCCACCACGCCCAGGCCGTGGAGATGGCCCTGATCATCAGGGATACGTCCACGAACGAAGAAATCCGCGCGGTCGCCTATGACATCGCGACCACGCAGCAGCACCAGAAGGGTCAGATGTTCGCCTGGCTGCAGGGATGGGGCCTGTCCCAGGCAGGCAAAGGGGCGCCCATGGCCTGGATGGGGGCCGGGAGCGGGGACCACGGACAGTCCCACGGGGCCTCTGCTGCCGCGGCACCGCAGTCACAGATGGAGGGCATGGCAACCCCGGAACAGATGCAGGCCCTCCGGGCTGCTTCCGGGACAGAGGCGGACCGGCTTTTCACTGATTTGATGATCCGCCACCACCAGGGCGGGGTGGCGATGGCCACTGCGGCCGTGAACCTCGCCGAGACCGCCCGCGTCCGTGACTTCGCTGCCGGCCTGGTCGAAGCCCAAAGCGCTGAAATACTGGCCTTGCAGGATCTGCGCGCCCGACTTTGACCACCCGCAGCCCATTCCGGCCGCACCAGCGACGAAAGCGAGCCCACCTGATGTCCCAGCCCCGGCCCTCCCATGAGGAACGACAGGCGATCCTGAAGGCCCTGCAGGCAAAACAGCGGGCCAAGGCGCGCCGTAAAGCCTGGCTGCTCTACGGTGCGGCGGCGGCGGTCGTCGCCGCGATCATTGGTTCGGTGGCGTTTGTCGTCGTCGGCGAGGTACGCCAGCGCGAGGAAGCCACCGCGGCGGCGTCCCGGCCGATAGAGGGTGAGCAGGACTTCCCGGACCAGTCCAGGAACCATACGAGGGAACCGGTCAGCTACCCCAGGATCCCTGCTACCGGAGGGGATCACGCCCCGGTCTGGACCAACTGCGGAATCTACACCGCCCCCGTGCAGCAGACACAGGCGGTGCATTCCCTGGAGCACGGTGCCGTGTGGCTCTCCTACCGTCCTGACCTGGCTGCGGACCAGATCGCGGAACTGACCGCTGCCGCCGAGGGGCAGCAGTATCTCCTGCTCAGTCCCGTCCCGGACCAGGAGGCTCCGATCGTGGCCACGGCATGGGGCAAGCAGCTGGCCTTGCAGACCAGCGGCGATGAACGCCTCGCCACGTTCATCAAGAAGTACCGTCAGGGCCCGCAGACCCCGGAACCGGGAGCCGTCTGCACCGGCGGAATCCAGGGCTGAACCCAGCCGCAGGGGTGTTCTCAACGTCGGCTGACAGGTCCCTGGCATTGCCTAGACGGGCATGAGGAAGGTCCCTGCCAGGTTCTGCAGCTGATAAATCCACTTCACCCACAGCCCGGAGACCATCAGGACGCCAAGGATGATCAACATCGCCGCCCCGGCGATGTTGACCGCACGGATATGGGCCCTGACAACGGCCAGGACCCGGGAAACCCAGTTCAGGCCGAAAGCGACCAGCACAAAAGGGATCCCCAGGCCCAGACAATAAACAAACGCCAGCAGCGCACCGCGCCAGGCGCTTGCGGCCGCGACGCTCAGGCTGAGCACGGCACTGAGGGTCGGACCCATGCACGGGGTCCAGCCGAGCCCAAACACCACGCCCAGCACCGGGGCGCCGGCCAGGCCTTTCCTGCCCGGAGCACGGAATTTCCTGGTCTGCTGCAGCCAGGAGAAACCGCCCAGCAGGACCAGGCCCATCAGGATGACGACGACGCCCAGGACCCGCATCAGTGGATCCTGCCACCGCACCAACCACGACCCGATGGCACCGAAGGCTGCACCATAGAGGGTAAATACCGCCCCGAAGCCCAGAATGAACAAGGCCACCCCGGTCAGGACACGCCGCCGGTTCCCGGGCTGGCCGGGATCGGTCAGCCCGGAGACGAACCCCAGATACCCCGGAACCAGCGGAAGGATGCAGGGCGAGAGGAACGAGACCAGGCCCGCGACCGCTGCCAGCGGCAGTGCCAGCACCAGCGCACCGGAGGTCACGCTGGAAGCAAAAAACTCTCCGATGTCCACTTACTGCCCTTCCCTTACCGCGCCGCGTACCGTTCCCAGAACCAGCAGCCCTGCCCCGGCCACAACGAAAACCCCGGCAAGATTCGAACTCGGCAACCACCCGGTGTGCAGGTAATCCACCACCCCGGCCCCATCCAACAGATCCGCAAGATTTCCCAGGGCACCACCGAGCAGGAGAGCCGCAGCGGACAGGGCAGGCTTCCTCAAACGCGGGGCGGACCGGACCAGGGCGGCGGCCAGCACAGCAACAAGCAACACAGCACCCAGCACCAGCGCCCCAGGGGGAAGCCAGGACAGGGGACTGAAACCGGCACCGGTGTCGTAGGCCAGCCAAACGGTAAACAATCCGAAGTCCGTGTTGTGTCTGTCGTGGCCGAGGGCCTGGACCAGGGCGGCCTTGACCAGGAGATCGGTCACCGCCAGGGCTGCGGCAGAAAAGACCAGGACAGATCTGGCGGCACTGGAGTGCTCAGAGCCCAGTACGCTCACGTGCTCGATGCGGCGGTGCCGCGCACCGCGGCCCGCAAAGATTCAGCGGAAGGCAGCCCGGAAAGACCGGTGCCCGCGGGATAGAGCCGGCAGCTTAATCCGGCGTCTGCCGTGGAAGGAAACAGGTCCTTCCCTCCGGCCGTGAATGACGGGGAGCCGCGGAACAGCATCTCGGCGGCCTCGGATTCGGAGCTGATCTCACGAACAGTCACCAGTTCAGGGTCAAGGCCCTCGGCGTGCAGGACGTGCCTGAAGAGCTCCAGTGCAGGTCCGGAGTTGGGGCAGCCAGGTATGGTGCGCACTTCGTAGGACATGCCTTACTCGCCCCGGGGTGCCAGCGGCAGGGCAAGGCTGAGGGGTTCCGGTTGCGGTGCAGCCGCTGTTCCGCAGCCCTCGCAGCGCGGTGCCGCCGCAGCGACGGGAGAACTGCCGGGGTGGGGGAGGGGGGCGCCGGCGTCGTGTTCGGAGCCCTTGTCCGGTCCGGCAGGTGCGCAGCAGGCGTCCTCAGTGGCCTCGCCGTGCTCGGCGGTGCTGTGCGGGACCGCACAGCAGACATCGCCCTTCCAGGCGTTGATGCCTTCCCGGACGGCGATCGCGGCGATGACCAAGGCCGCCCCTGCATCTGCCCACCACCAGCCCAGGGTGCTGTTCAACACCAAGCCCACCAGCAGAACAGCCGAAAGATAGGTGCACAACAGGGTCTGTTTGGAATCAGCGACAGCCGTGCGGGAGCCCAATTCCCGGCCCGCGCGGCGCTGCAGCCAGGACAGGACCGGCATGATCGCCAGGGACAGCGCGGCGATCACGATGCCCGCCGTGGAGTGCTGCGCCTCACCGCCGCCGGCCAGAGAACGGACCGAATCCACGGTAACGAACAGGGCCAGGGCGAAAAAGGACACCGCGATGATCCGCAGCGTCACGTGTTCGCGCCGTGCCGGGTCCTGTGCGGAGAACTGCCAGGACAGAGCAACCGCCGATGCCACCTCGATCACCGAATCCAGACCAAAGCCGATGAGCGCAGAGGAGTCCGCCAGGTTGCCGGCCCAAAGCGCGACGACGGCTTCGACGACGTTATACGTGATGGTCGCGGCCGCAAAAAAACGGATCCGGCGGCTCAATACTGCACGGCGTCCCGTATCCGCAGTGAGGAGGAGTGCCCCGCTCATGCCACGCACGTCCCGTCAGCAGCGCAGCAGGCCGGATCAACGGCCAGCACCACACCCAGAAGATCCCTGATCGCGTGCCCCAGCCGGGCATCAGCGAGCTCATAACGGGTCCGCCGGCCATCCGGAACGGCCACCACCAAACCGCAGCCACGCAGGCAGGCCAGGTGATTGGACATGCTCTGCCGCGAAACACCGAGGGATTCGGCAAGTTCGGACGGGTACCCGGGCCCCTCAGCCAAGGCCAGCAAAACCTTGGCCCTGGTCGGATCCGAGACCGCATACCCAAACCGTGCCAGAACCGGAGCGTTCGTGAGCGTTTCCATAACCCCAGAGTACATTTAGGAATGTATCAATGTAAAAGTCTCGGTTCCGGCCCGCCCTGGCATCACGCATGGAATCCTTCAGAGACCCATCCGGTCCAGCAAAGCGTCCTCTTCGTCGTCCGACGTGTTGCGCTTGCGGGCCTTTTCTTCGAGTCGAATTTTCGGGGCCGGGTCCTGCGGGTCACCCTGCGTCTGGTCTTCGCATTCCTCCCGGGAGATGCGGGCCTGCTGCCGGGCCGTGTATCCGAAACCCACGAAGGCAAGTATTCCAAAGGTCAGCCACTGCATCGCATAGGACAGATTCGATCCTTCCTGAACAGCGGGCATGGCGAGCTGTTCAGGCGCTACGTCCGGAGCGGGGGATTCGGAGGCCATCAGTCCATAGCTTCCGGTCAACAGCGGGTACTCCAGCTGCCGGGCATAGTCGGGCAGGGCGATGCTTGGCAATTGGCCCTCGGGCGCGGTCCTGCCATCCAGCGTCTGTTCGGACGGTTTGATCCGGACCACCACCTCAACGTTTCCCGCCGGCGGGGACGGGACAGCATCCGGGTACCCCGGCTTCACGTTGCCAATTGGCAGCCATCCCCGGTTCACGACCACGGTCTCGCCGGAGCGGAGCCGAAAGGGAACAAGAACCTCATAACCGGGCGCGGAATTGTTTGGCCTGTTCCTGACAATCCGCTGGTCCTGCACCAGATAGTGACCAGCCAGCGACACTGTTGTCCATTTCATGTCCGGGTCAGCCACGGAGAAATACTGCTTCACCTGCTCGAACGGCACAGGGGATTTTTCGTAGTTTTGCTGGACGCGCCGGATCTCAGTCACCGCCTGATTGCGGCGATCCATCTGCCATTTGCTGAGTCCGGCACAGGCGGCCGCAACTACAGCGGCAAGGATCAGAAACCCCAGCCAGCGCCTCGTCAGGAGGAACCGGTAGGTCATGGCCGCAACCGCCGGGAGTTGGAATCCTTCAAATATCCTGACGCGGCTGGATAGCCGATAAACGACAGGCGCTGTAGCAGCGGTGGCCGGTCTGGGATGGGGCGCGGGAAACGTCGGAGCACCCGTCCAGCGTAACCGCGGGATGTGCAGTCCTCTTCCCTGCCATCAGCACAATCGGCCCTGCGCCCACGAAGTGAATTTCCTAACCGCGGGCTGGTCCTCTCCGGGGCTGGCAGTGGGATGCTGTCGGTGTGGGACCGACTTAATGTTGCCTTTGCTAAAGTGCGGCATACCGAAGGACGCCGGGGTCATCGGGACACCACGGGGAAGCGCAAGCTCAGCCCAACTCCATTTGTGTTAGGTAAGGCTATCCTTTACAGTTCAGGCGTGACTGTACAGCCGGAACTGGCAGGAGTCTCGTTCGCCGCCAAACTGGCCGGCTTCGGAGACCGTCCCGCCATCACGACCAAAGACCAATCCGTGAGCTACGGGGAACTTGCGCGCCGTGTTGAGGATATGGGCCGGGCCTTCGGGCCAGGCCGCCGGCTCATTGCCCTTGAGGCTGAGAATTCCCTGCCGTCCCTGGTGGCCTACCTGGCGGCCCTGTCCTCCGGCAACCCGTTGCTAATCCTGCCCGCAGGCGGCGGGACGGCAGCCGAGACACTCGTTGCCGTGTACGATCCCGATACTGTGGTCCGCGCGTGCCGGGGTGAGGTGGTCCTGGATGTGCGTCGGGACGAAACGCACCATGAACTGCACCCGGAGCTGGCGCTGCTGCTGAGTACTTCCGGATCCACTGGATCACCCAAACTTGTGCGCCTGTCCGCAGGGTCCTTGCAGGCAAATGCCTCAGCCATAGCCGATTACCTGCACCTGCGCCCCACCGATACTGCGGCCACCACCCTTCCCCTGTCCTACTGCTACGGGATGAGCGTGGTGAACAGTCACCTTCTGGTGGGCGCGTCCCTCGCGCTGACCGACCTCTCAGTGGTGGACCCGTGTTTCTGGGAACTGGCCAGAGCCGAAAACGTCACATCCTTCGCCGCCGTGCCCTACACGTTCGAGCTCCTTGAACGGGTGGGCTTTGAGGACATGGATCTGCCCAGCCTGCGCTACATCACCCAGGCCGGCGGGCGGCTCGATCCGGACCGAGTGCGTTCCTACGCAGACATGGGCCGGCGGCAGGGCTGGGACCTCTTTGTCATGTATGGCCAGACCGAGGCCACGGCCCGCATGGCCTACCTGCCCCCTGACCTGGCAGCCGAGTACCCGCAATCCATCGGCGTGGCCGTGCCCGGCGGCTCCTTCCGGCTGGAGCCCGTCCCCGACCTGGAAGCCGCCGAACTCGTTTATTCAGGTCCCAACGTCATGCTGGGGTACGCCGAACGGCCGGAAGACCTGGCCTTGGGACGGGTCACTACAGAGCTTCACACGGGCGACCTGGCCCGTTGCGGAGCCAATGGCCTCTACGAAATCGTTGGCCGGCGGACCCGCTTCGTCAAAATCGTTGGCCTGCGGGTGGACCTGGGCCAGGTGGAACGGCTGCTGGCCGGTCTCGGCCTGACCGCCGCGGCAGCAGGATCGGACCAGGCAGTGGTCGCCGTCGTGGAGGGCAGCCAAGATCTTGCCCTGGTGGCCAAGACACTTGCCCAGGATTTGGGCCTGCCCCGTTCAGCAGTCCAGCTTCATGGCGTGGAGTCCATACCGCGCCTCGCCAACGGCAAACCGGACTACCCGGCGGTCCTGGCCCTGGCGTCCAGGAATGATGACAATGACGGCACCGGCGGTGCTGCCCCGGAAACGGCAGGACACCCGACCGACGCGCGAAGGATCTTCGCGGAGGTCCTCGAACAGGAAAACATCGCCGACTCGGACACGTTTGTTTCCCTGGGCGGTGACTCGCTGTCCTACGTGGCGGCGTCGGTCCGGCTGGAGCGTGCCCTCGGATACATCCCGCAGGGCTGGCACCTGATCCCGGTCTGTGAACTTGTGCCTGCCGCCCATAACGCACCAAACACGTCGGCCGTAGATACGGATGAGCACTCAGACCAGCGGACGGGGGGAGCTGCACGAACTTCCCGGAGCTGGCATCGGCGGTTGCTTGCCCCCATGGAAACCGGAATTGTGCTTCGCGCTATTGCCATCATCTTTATCGTCTCCACGCACATCGGTTTCTTCCACTGGGAAGGGACCGCCCACGTACTCATCGCCGTCGCCGGCTATAACTTTGCGCGCTTCCAGCTAAGCGGTACCCGCCGTTCCCGGCTCCGGCGGCAACTGCGCAGCATTGCCCGGATTGTCGTGCCCAGCGTTGCGGTCATCGGCTTCGCCTTTGCCGTAACCGATACCTATGCCTGGGCCAACGTCTTCCTGCTGAACAACCTGCTGGGCCCGCCAGGATGGACCGACTATTCAAGGTTCTGGTTCATCGAGATCCTGGTCCAGATCCTGCTGGTCATCGCCGCCCTGCTGGCGATACCCGCCGTTGCCCGCGCCCAGCGCCGGTGGCCATGGGCGTTCCCCCTGGCATTAGTAGTCATTGACCTGCCGATGCTCTTCGACCTTGTGGACAGCCGGTATCCGGGGCAGGGGCCAGTCCTGTGGCTGTTCGGGCTCGGCTGGGCCGCCGCCGCGTCACGGACACAATGGCAGCGGGCAGCCGTGACCGCCATCGCCCTGCTCACCATCCCCCAATCGTTCGAGGATCAGTACCGGAGTACAACCATCCTGGTGGGCTTCCTCATCCTGCTCTGGCTGCCCACCCTGGCCGTCCCGCGCGGGCTGCACCGACTCGCGGCCCTGCTGGCCAGCGCCTCGCTATACATTTACGTCACCCACTGGCTGGTGTACCCGCTTGTTGATCCGGAGTACAAGGCACTGGCGGTCCTCGTTTCCCTGGCGGCAGGCATCCTTTACTGGGCCGCCGCCACCCAGGCAATGACCACCATAGAACGGTGGCTGCGGCGACGAAACAGGCAACACCCGAGAACAAGGACCCCCGGAAATCGCCAGCCATTACGCGTCCTCGGCGGCAGCCCAACAGATGGCGCCGAAGCCGCGCCTATAGACGACTGACCGCCGTTCCTACAACGGCGGTGAACAGTAAATCTGAGCTTAGCCCTGTCGGCCGCACTGCGGCGTCATCCATTCCTGCAACCGGAGCGGTCTGTGGTTTGGAGAATGTTTATGGCCCGGTACGAACGGACGGGCTGACAGGACAAGGGACAGAATCGTGGCTGCACTTCAATACTTTCGGCTAGCCTCCCAGCACTCCACGCCTCACGTTGAGGGCTATTCGTTCACCAGGACGGGAACTCCGACAGCGGCGGACACTGCTTTGCCTTGAAATTCCGGAGGTACCCGGATGATGAACTCTTCACGTTCCTCCGCGGACCGGGGATGGTTCTGACCTTCGCTGCGCATGTCACGGATAATTCGGTCCGTGACGAGGAGGGCGCCTTTTTCGTCGTAGAACCCTGCCAGCACCTGCAGCTCAAGAAGATCGCTGACGTCATTGGTTACCGTGACCGTACCCATAGCTGCTGATCCGTCGAAGGCCAGGTCTTTCAAGACGAATCTGTCATCAAACGGCCCGGCGACCTGGACGATCTGGCCTTTGATCGGGGCAGTGGTGTGGAGACCAGTCAAGTCCGGTTCATCTTCGGTGGCGGCCGCAAGTCCAGGGAAGGATGTCTTTGCGGCGGCGGCCATCGGAACGCTTTCAGCCGCGGAAACCTGGGTGGGTCCCGCAGGGTTCTGCAGACCGACAGCGGCAACCACGGCCAGGGCCGCAACGAGCAGACCGGCGAGCAGGAGAAGTTGTGGTTTGCGGGTCATGCTGTTCCTTCAGTGTGGCCGGGGCCCGGGCATCCTTTGATCCCCGGGCCCCAGAGTCATAACAGGTCAGCGGAGGACGCGCAGGGCGCCGCCGACAACGTCGAACACGCCTGTTTTCCAAGAGCCGATAATGAAGATTCTGTAAAGCTGGCAGAAGAGGGGCAGTGGGAGCCCTCTCCGGCCTTCAGGAGAGGTTGTGTATCGCCCCGGCCCAGCGGGGGCCCGAGACGGCCCTGCGAACCGCCCTGGCGCGCGCGTGGAAGTCGATCTTTGGGGCCCGTAGGGAGTCGGTCGTCGCGGCGGGGTCATCGCGGATCTGGGGCGGTACGGAATTGGTGGTCGTTGTCGAGTGGTCGGTAATCAGTCCCATTCCGGCGTACTCGCGGACGGCGGCGATGCCGGCCACGGCGTCGGTCTTAGTGTCGAAGGGCTTGGAGACGGCCATGATGGTCCCGTCCGGGGCTGTGAGTCGGAACCTGAAGGCTGATTCTGCATCGATAAACAGTTCGAACATTCCTGCCATTGCGATCCTTTCGGTTTGCGGGATCCCGAGGGCTGCGTCCTTGCTGCCAGTAGGCACAAGGCATCTTTGCCTGCGCTTTTCGAGGTGTATCCCGCTCCAAATTTTCATCAATTCAGCCTGCGTTCCCCGAGTCTTTCGCAGGGACGCCTGTCGGCGCAAGGTTTCGCCTGTTATCCAGCCGAAGTGATCCTCCTCTCGGGAGCAGTCCATAGGCACCAACTTCTACCGGACCGAATGCGACGCTGATAGCCGACGTACTGTACGGCTGGAATTCCACAGCATGGGCGATGCCTCGTGTCCGAGGCACGAATGCGGAGACTGAAAGAATGGCCTGCATGAACGCTGCTGCCGTGATAAGTGCGAAACCAGAGTTGATGCTGGAGGTCCGCGTGGAGCTGGTCGACATCGACCCACAAATCTGGCGCCAGCTTGAGGTCTGGGGCTCCTTTACTCTCGATCGGCTCCACAAGATCCTGCAAATTGCCTTTGGCTGGGAGGACCTCCACCTGCACAGGTTTACAGCGGATGACCCCTTCGCGCCGCTGCGGCCGGTGGATGGGAACATTCCAGAGACGCCGCAATGGCTTCCCCGGCAAGAGTGCGACGAACCGGACGACAGGCCAGAGGAAGATCTAACCCTTGCTCAACTGCTGGCGCTGGGCGATGGCGCGGCCTTTTATGAATACGATTTCGGCGACAGCTGGCTGCACAGGCTTGAGCTGGTTTCGCAACACTCGACGAGCGAAGACACGCCGCCGGCCCGAGTTCTCGACGGTGCCCGCCGCGGCCCGCTGGAAGACTCCGGAGGATTCCCAGGGTACGAAGAGATCCTAGAGGCCCTGGCCGACCCGAACCATCCAGACCACGCAGAGCACGCAGAATGGGTCGCAGACACCACCGGCTCAACAGAACCTTATGACCCCGCCTTCCTGGATATCCCGGCTTTGAACCAAGCGCTGGCCACCCAGGTTCAAGCCTCCTAAACACAGCTAACCGCGATTCGGTCAAGGCGTTCAGCACGCATCGATGCTTCAGCCGGCCCTCAGCAGGGAGGGCTGGTTGCACGCCGGTAGCATCGGGGCATGAGCCATGAAGATAACTACGTCGAGCGCGCCCTGAGGGTAGGGGAGGGGCTGACAGGTCTGAGCTTGGAGCAGCTGGGGTTTGAACCGCGGTTGGAGGATCTGACGGCGGAGCGGCGCAGCCTGCTTTGCCCCGATGACATCGAGTGGATGGACTCGATCACCCCGAAAGTTCGGGACAGAAGCCTGTTTCAGGCAAGACTGCTGGCCGGTGCTTTATGGGAGGCCTCTGTCGTCCTGATCGATCAGCTTTTTGAGGATCTGGCCGGCCTGAGAAAGCTTCACTTAATTGACCGCGAGGACATCGCTAATACTTTTGTCCTGTCCGGGCTTCCGCCAAGGCTCGCTCATAAATACGATGTTGGCTTTGTTCAGAGGTTTCTCGTGGTTGCCGCGGACATGACCGGGGCGTTGGTGCGGGGATGGGACCGCCCTTCCTGCGTGGCGCAGGAGCTGGCGCTGCGCTGCCTTCTTGACCAGGTCGAAGTCATTCAGGATTCTTACGATCTGGACTTGGCGGACGACTGGCGGGGCATGCTCGAAGAGCGATTGTTCGAGGACATGGACAGCGAACTGCTGTACCAGAACGCCATGGACGGTTTCGAAAATGACGTCGAGCTGAACATGCAGCTGGGCTTTGCACCCATGAACGTTCAGGACTGGTTTGAGCCGTTCAACGACGCCTCCGTCCCGCCCTTCGCACGCTGACGCCGTCACGCACGGTGGGTCGGGCGCAGATGATGGCGCCGGTTGCAGGCCCTGGAAGTGGCGAAACTTCGGCCAAATAGCGGTTGGCCGAAGTTCCATGCATAACCCTGCAGGGTGAACCTTGGGGTTGGCTGGGAATGCCGGGGGAGGGGAAGTGGGTTACTTCAAGGCCGCTTGGCGGAGGTACTGGTAGACCGTTTCCCTGCTGATTCCGTAGTCACGGGCGAGGACGACCTTCGGGATGCCGCTGTCGGCGCGCTGAACCAGCTCTGCCGCCCGTTCCGGCGTCAGGGTCTTTTTCCGCCCTTTATACGCGCCACGTTGCTTGGCCAGCGCGATGCCCTCGCGTTGGCGTTCCCTGATGAGGGAGCGCTCAAATTCGGCAAAGGCGCCCATGACGGAAAGCATGAGGTTGGCCATGGGGGAGTCCTCGCCGGTGAAGACGAGCTGTTCCTTGAGGAACTCCACCCGCACCCCTCGCTTGGTGAGGCTCTGCACCAGGGCGCGCAGGTCATCGAGGTTTCGGGCGAGCCGGTCCATGCTGTGTACGACCACGGCGTCCCCGTCGCGGACGAACCGCAGCAGCTCCGTTAGCTGCGGCCGAGCGGTGTCCCGGCCGGAAGCCTTGTCGGTGAAAACCCGGTCCAGGATATGGCCATCGAGCTGGCGGAGCCCATTCTGATCCACGGTACTCACCCGCACATAGCCGATGCGCTGACCCTTCACGGCGACCTCCAATGCTCGACCTGTGAGAACGAGTGTCAGCGTCCCTAACGAACACGTCAAGACGCTCCGCAGCCCGGCATCGTCCACAACACGCAAGGTCAACAACCGGGCTCTCCTGGGAGCCCGGTTGTTGCCGTACGGGAACAAGCCCGACATGGTGTACGTTGCACCCTGGTCGGGAAAGCCCCGGCCACAGAGTGAAATGAGAACCGCCTACCGTGGCTACCGATTACGACGAAGTCCGTTCCGACGTCAAGGAATCCCAGGACAGCTCCCTGGAGGCACTGAAATCCGCCAGCGCCCCGGATGCCCGCAGCGTTGTCACCGAACTGGACGAAGCCGACGCCCTGGACGAAGGGCTTACCCCGGGCGGGGAAATCGTCGCCGAGGAACTCATCGTCCAGGTCATCCCGCAGGGCGCGGACGAGTTCACCTGCTCATCCTGCTTCCTGGTCCGGCACCGGTCCCAGCTGGCCCGCGAAACCAACGGCCAGTCCTACTGCATCGAGTGCGAGGGCTGACGAGCCCGAATCCGGTCAGGCCCCGCAGGCTGCAACCCCTTACTTAGGCCAGAAATGATGCATCCGACGCAATACGCAGCCTTCAGCTTTACATAACGTCCGTTATCGGCGGTTCATCATCCGCGGGGGGAGATACACGAAGAGGCCCCGTTTTTACCTGCCGGTGAGGGATCACGAAGCCAATCACTTAAGCACGTCGAGCAGGCGGGCATGACCCCCTGCAGGGTCCGCCCATCGACTTGCGTGGCATCACCCCCATGATTGTCGCACCGGTATGCCAAAATTGGTGGAGGATATCGGTCAGGTTGGCTGTGGAATACGGGGGTTCTCTTGAGTGACGAGTGGTCACACCACAATCCGGAGTGGCAGGAAACCCTGGACATGGCTCGGAAATACGGATGGAGCAGCAAAAAAAATTCCGACCACGGTGGCATGCACCTCATGTGCCCAGGCAAGGTACATGAGTTCTCGGTGTACATGACCGCCCGGTCTACTGAGAACGTCGCGCGAAGCAAACGGCACACCATCCGCAACTGCGAGCACCAGAACATTGCCGAACCCCTCGACCAGGTGGAAATCCACCTGGACAAGGCCCAAAAGCTTATTCGCTCCGCGGAGGCGCTCACGGACCGGGCAGAAGCCGAGAACTCGATGGCATATGCCCTTGAGATGCTGGGTCTCGCTGAGGAAAATCTCACCCACGCGGAGGAAGTATTCGATGCGGCCGCGGACAAGTTGGAGCAAGCCGAAGAGGCATTGAGCAGCGTTCCTCCTAATGACGTCACAGAGGGGGCGTCTAAGCTTGCAGGAGAGGCCTCAAGCCACGTGCGGACCGCTAGGCTGACACTGAGGGACCTTCCGCCAGGTCATGAGCGTGTAATTGCCCTGCGTGAACGGACTGAAGAGTTGCGTCAGCGGGTCACAGCACTGCAAAGGCGCCTATCTAAGTAGTCGTGGCAAAGCAAAGACGAGTACTTCGTTGAGCTAAAAGAGTTGGCACTTGCCAACCTCCTGTGCGATAGTCAATACATAACCTAGGAGGGGGATCTTGCATGATCGAGGTGACACTTCGCGTCCAAGGTGTGGATATATTCGACCAATCCGTCGACGCTATTATCGCCAAGGAATTCCCAGATTTATCGTGGGATCAGGCAGACGGCCTGACCACGCTTACCGTTTTTGTTGACCGCGAGGATGCAATCACTGAAACGGTTGCCATTGTTCGCCGCGTGGAATCAGCTATCGATGGCTTGAAGGTTGTCGGCGTCTACCGCGACCTTGTCGGCACTACCGATATCGCCCTGCGTGCAGGTGTCAGCCGTGAGGGTGCCCGCAAGTGGAGCCTATCGGCTGATTTTCCCACGCCGTTTGACTACATCGGCGCTGGTTCCATGAAGGTGTGGGCATGGACTCAAGTCGTTCAGTGGTTGGAACACACCCGCGCCCTGGACATGGAGCAGGATCTACCGAGCTTGGAACTCATGACGCAGATTGAAAACTGCATCATGAAGAACCCGGATCACACGAGCGTTTTGTGGCACCAGACAGCATCCAAGATGCCCAACACTCAAAAACCCATATTCCAAGCAGTTCAGCCGGCTGTTCGCGTTTCCGCGGGCGGCCGTGCCCAAGAGTTCGCGGGAAGTTCTCGCGAGCTCGTGGGGGCGGCCCCCCGTACACCTTAGACCGAACGGAGAAATCGTGACCTTACTGCGAATTCGCGCAGAAGAGATGGATGCGCCCGTCGTTCCCTCTGACGTATCCCAGATCGTCCAAGCGACGGAACCGATTGAGGTCCGGCTGGACGAGGTGCACGCTGGCCCGGTTCAGGCGGCGGCGAGCGAGATGCAGGTTAAACTTGAGCGCGGACAACCGGGGTTTGCTTACATCGAAGAAAGTGACGTCCTTATGGTTCGCCTTGAACACAAGGTGAGCTGCTTCCTTGAGTCTGCGCCCGATGCTCCGACTGACTTGCGCCTCCACCACATTGTGGCCTTCAAGGTGCTACAGGAACTTGAAGTCAGCGCTGACGCCATAGGGGCTTTTATCGAGACCAATGCCTACTTTATTGCCTACCCCTACGTAAGGCAGTCGATCACCCAGCTGACCGCTGCCTTGGGTTTGCCTCCCGTGGTCTTGGGCTTCATGAAGCGCAATGAATGGCCCTACCACGAGGAACAGGACGACAACGGCGCGGGCAGCGATGCCCAAGCCCACGAGGACGCTCTGCAGGCAAGCCAGTAGCCCTGCATCTGCATGGGACGCGGCGGCTGTAAGTCCCTTTCACACAATCTTGCGAAGGGTGATCACGTACGGCCCGAGATGCTACGCTTCGTCCGCAACAACGGGGACACCGTGGTCGTGCACAGCATGTACCGGCTCGCCCGCAACCTCGATGACCTCCGCGGCCTGGTGCAAGGCCTCACGAGACGAGATGTACGGGTGGAGTTCCTTAGGGAACAGCTCGTCTTTACGGGCGAGGACTCCCCCATGGCTAACCTCATGCTGTCGGTCATGGCCGCCTTCGCTGAGTTTGCGCGGTCCCTGATCAGGGAATGACAGCGCGAAGGAACCGCCCTGGCCAGGCGGCGAGGCGCCTACAACGGGCGGAAGAAGATTCTTACGCCGGAACGGGCGGCCAAGCTGGTCCAGGGCGCCGAACGCGGCATTCCAAAAGCCGTCCTTGCCCGCGATTACGGAATCAGCAGGGAAACGGTCTACCAGTACCTCCGCCAGGCGGCGTTGAAGTAGGCCCCTCCCCCGGCGTTCCCAGCTAATTTTTGGGGTTTTCGCAGCCTTAATCGTGGAACTTCGGCCAGCCGCTATTCGGCTGGAGTTTCCCAACTCCCGGACGGCAGGACTGACGCCGGACATCTCCACCTTCGTTATGGAATGGCGGCGTGGGTTCTCCTATGTGCCCCTGGGGGCGAGGTGAAGCTAATCCCGAATCCAGGATGCTCGTGGGACGCCTCTAGTCCCCCCAGCTTTACGAACGACGGTTAGCGGCGTTTGCGCTGACTCCGCTGGGAGCGGCCTTAGGCTCCATTCCAGCAAATTCCGCTCGCGATGAAAGAAACCCCATGTGCAGCTCTCTCCTACCCATGCAGAGATGGAACTCCGATCATGCGGGCGGAGACGGTGAGCAGAAAGACTGTGAGGGAAGGCTGCCTGCTATGGCGCCGGAAGCATCAACTATTTGGACCGAAGCCACAACGCAACTCGGCGCGTAGACCTGCATGCTGAACGAGATGTTATTCCCTACTATTTCAAAGTCTTTGCTCAGGTCTTTATCTTCTCGCTCGAATGCTGGAAGAGCGCCGTCAGACTGGCGTTCAAGTTTCTTGGCTACAGTGGCTCCTTCGAGGGTGTTGGTTACCCGCACCCAAGTCGTGTGGCACTTGGGTGAATGCTTTATTTCCACTGTTGCCAGCAGCGTGTCCGTACCTGTCCGGGCAATGGTCTTTGTGTCGATGGTGGCATTGCCCGCTTGGGCGCAGGCAGTGGGATTCGTTCCGTCCCAGTATTTCGCCAGCTCCATGGGAGTTGTCCCCGCGGGGAGTGTGGGTTGAGGAGTCAACGTTTGCGGTGATGGATCTGGAGATGGAGGGCTTGCCGCGCAGGGTACCCATTTCAAGTCACAAACGTTCTTTATTGTGCCTGAGACTGAATTGCTGAAAGCCGCGAACCCGACCGCGAACGCAGCTATTGCCGCAAGAGCCGCAAGCGCTTTCTTCCAAGTCGCAACAGAGCGCAGCCATGCCGAAAATTTGGCCATCCAATGTTTCAGTCTAAGAAGAACCCGCTGCGGCATGTCTCAACTTTTCACACTTAATTAAACTTCTTCAACGGCTAGGGCCAACTCGTTATCCACTTCTTTAGCCGCATCACTGCTGGTGCCGTGCTGAACAGTCATGGGGCTGAATCGCCCCCGACTTTTGACTCAGCCCCGTGTGGGCCTGTGATCTGAGCTCACCCACGGTGGTGACACCCACGGGGCGGTTTCCGAACGTCCCATGGACGTCACCACACTCTCCCAGCTTTACAGAATCACAATTATCGGCGTTTGAGTGAGACGAGTAGAAGTGGGTTGCTGAACTAGCCACACGTTGCTTGCCGTGCGGTGTTTGCGCACGCCCGATGGGTTCGCCCCCTTGGTAACGCGCCGTTGATCCTGTGAAGGCACCCTTCGAACCAGGCACTCCTGGCTCTACGACTCTCGGGATGGCCGGACGAGCCCGCCGCCTGTCGGTGGGGCTGGCACTGGCAACCACGGTCCCTTTCCTGGCCTCCGGCGCGGCGTTCCATGCCAACACTGCCCGGACCCGCGCAGTTCGGCGTAACTGGTAACCCCAACGACGCCCTAGGTGGTGGCCGACTGGGTCCGCCGATGCCACAGGGAACGGGGGAAATCCTTTGCCAGCAACCTCGCCAGCCCGATCGCCATCAAAGGGTTCGGCAGGGTCCAGACATCCAATGGCGTAATGAGGATCAGGAATGCAATCGCGGCGGCAAGGCCACACGTCACGGCGCGTCCGTAGCTAAGGATCAACAGGCCCGCCGCTATTTCACCTGCGCTCCTGCTCCACATCTCCACCACCTCGTCCGGAACTCCCTCTGCACCACGCTTCGAAGGGGGAGATACGCGGCCTGTCATCTGGGTGAGGCAGATCACGTCCTGGCGGTGACGTTAGCCCCTATCCGCCCCCCTGTCCCCCGTTGGTAGCCTGTCGCCATGATTCCCTCATCCCCGTTCCGCCCGGCCCCGCCCCTACTAATCGCCGGCGACACTCCTAACGGAAGGAAACCCGAATGAGCATGCACTCCTCGTGGGCCGACATGGCCCAGGGCCCGCAGAGTGCCGAACTGCCCCGCGGCGTCACCGCTGGCTCCTACGCCACGTACCCGGAAGCGCAGGCCGCCGTAGACCTGCTCGCCGACCAGGGCTTCGCCGTCGAGCACGTCTCCATTATTGGGAAGGACCTCAAGCTCGTCGAACGCGTCGTCGCCCCGCTGAGCTACCCCAAGGTTGCACTCAGCAGCGCCGTCTCCGGGATGTGGTTCGGGCTGCTGATCGGCATCCTGCTCTCCCTCTTCGGCAGCTCCGCAGACCAGAGCGGATTCCCCCTGTTCAGCTCCGTGTTGCTCGGGGCAGCCTTCTGGATGCTCTTCGGAGTCATCGGCTACGCCATGCGCCGGGGAAAGCACGACTTCGCCTCCACCTATGCCGTGGTCGCCTCCGGATACGAAGTCATCATCGACCAGGAGGCTGCGGCTGAGGCCAAGCGGTTGCTCCAGCAACACTCTCCGGACGGCTACCGGCAGGACACGCCCGAGCATGTGCAGCGGCAGCACCCGAACCAGGGCGAGGACCACCGCCACGACTTGCCGGACGGGCGGCCGGAATACGGGGTCAGGCTGCCCCCGTCCAGCGGGGATGACGGCCAAGTCTGAGGCGTCTCCCGCGGCTGGATCGAGGCCGGCGGGCAGGCGCCCAGCAGGCAGCCCACCCCCTTGCTGCGGACGGGGCCCACTTAGCGATACACGCGAACCTCAGGGGCGGGGCCAGAATCCGTCGCGGAACTCGTGGGGACCGAAACATCGGCCTGCTCCCCGCAGCCACCGACGCCACCGACGCCACCGACGCCACCGACGCCACCGACGGACTCTACCGGGTCGTGGACGCCGCCTACGAGGAGCGCTCCGTGGGCCATCAGCTCGAACCTGCATCCCGCCGGATTTGATGAGCTGATGTCCAAAACCTTGGCCACGGCAACGGTGGACCAGCTCCTGCACCACGCCAACGTATGCTAACCCAGCGGCGACTCCATCCGACTCACCCAAGCCCTGGCCGGGAAGGGACTAACCCAACTGAACTAACAAACCCCCAACGCTGGCCAACACCGCCGAAAACCCTCAGTGGGCAGATCTGGTGGGGATACCGGGCAGTTTTACTGGCCACCGGCGGGGCGATTAGCTGGCCGGCCGTGGTCTGGAACCAATGGTCATTGACAGGGCTCTCCACGGTTCGTCGGGAAGTGGACTCGTGCCGTAAGGCGTGAAGGGGCTCGTGGCCCTGTTGGATGATTGATGTCTAGCCATTCGTCGGGAACAGATTCCCACGAGCCTTGATCGAGCCTACGACGGGGCGGCCCTGCACTGCCACGGTGATCTTCAACCTGCCGGATACCGCGTCCCCTCCGCCATAGTCTCCGCCGTCGTCCGCCGGATCGCGGTCGAGTCCACGGCCGTGCCAGGCTGCCCGGCCTGCGGTGTCGTCTCCGAAGGCGGGAAGGACCGCCGGCTCCAGCGGCTCCGCGACGTCCGGGTCGCCGGTGCAGTGTGGTGCTGAGGGGCACCGGCCTCGGGTTCGGCAACGTCGAGAATTACCGATCGCGTATCCTGCTCAGGAGCGCCGCTCAGACAGCAGCGCGACGCTCATCCCAGCAGGCCATTCCCGCGCAACCACGAAGAGCCCACAAAAGATCGCGGGCGTCAAACACCAAAAGGATGAAGAAGTTGAAACCCTTCGCGCGCCTTTCTCCCGAGCGCTCGGTTGGACAGGATAATCGTGCGGTGACCGTCGATTCAGAGGCCAACGCCGGCCCTTGTGTTCCTTTTGAAGAGTCTGCTGCCCGTGGACTCATTTCACGCTGGCGCGATGATCCGTCCGGCACGTACCGAACGTGGTTCCTCTGGCCTGAGCGGATCAAGAACTTTCGGTCCTTGCGTCGAGGCATTGAACAGGTAAGTGCGGAAATCGAAGCAGGCAGTTTCGGGACAGCCTATAAAGGGTCTTCGCTGGAGACGGTGGTACACGGAGTTGCCGAGCAGCGCCAGATCTTCAAGGGAGCCGATCATGCCTTTTTGTGGAAGCCGAAACTGCGAATCCCGGACATCTATGAGGACCGGGAGAATCAACTTGCGTTTGGCCGAATGCTGGAGGCCTGCAGATGCTGTACAGGGGAAGCGCCATTATTGTCCGCGGTCCAGGCTTTCGCGAAGCGCAAGGTCAAGGGCATGGGCCCTGCGGCAGCCAACCTGCTGTACTTCCTGCACCCAACTCTCATGCCGCCGTTCAACACCGCAATCGTCCGCGGCTACAACGAGCTCACGGGCGGCAGAGTCAAGCTTGGCAGCTGGGACGAATACCTTGCGATGCGGCAAGGCATCATCAGCATTAATGAACGCTTCCGGGATTTGCTCTCGAACGATTTGGGCGCCATAGCCGGTCTCCTTTTCGACATCGGGACTGGTCGGTACCCTGCACCCCCGCGGCCCGGACTGCCTGAAGCCGGGCTGTCAGAGTGGCACGCCGAGCTCACCCGTGTCCGTGGTGAGGCAAAGGCGGACAAGGCGATAGCCGCCGCGGAGCGGGAAGACTTAACCCACACCGAAGTGCAGGGCTGGCTCCGGGATCTGGGACTCGCACTTGGGTTCGATGTCTGGATCGCCAGCAACGACCGCGGCCGGCCTTACGGGGGTGGCCGGCTGGCCGACGGCTGCCTCACCACCCTGCCTGGGGCTCTCACGTCCCTGGCCGCAGCGGACGCCGTCCGCCTGATTGATGTCCTCTGGCTGGAGGACGGCCACGTATCGGCCGCTTTCGAAGTCGAGCACAGCACGTCCATCTACTCCGGGATCGTGAGGATGCTGGATCTCGCACTCTCGGGCGAGAGCGGAGCTTTACAGGCTCTCTACCTGGTCGCTCCGGACAAACGCGAGGAGGATGTCCGGGCGCAGTTGGTCAGGCCGGCGTTCAGCCGGGTAGCGGATTTGCACGTCCGCTATCTTCCCTACAGCGAACTGGAGCAGCATCGCGAGCCTATCTCCCGCTTTGGTCGCGGACTGCACCCCATCGAACAGCTCGCCCGGAAGCTCACCTGAGTGGAGTCACGCCGGTGATGACCGGATAGGAGCCACGGCTGGCAGGACCGGAAAAGACGTCACCGGGCACCGCTCTCTTTTGGATTGCCCGTGACTAGGGTTTGGCGGCGTGGCTCAGGCATGCCGGCAGTAAGTCTGTGATGACGTGCGGTGCCCGTGCGCGCAACGAATATCGTCACGACAGCGATGCTGAGCCCGGAAACCCAGATCAGGCCGATGAGCAGTCCCGCGACGTCGTCGAATTTGTCACTAAGACCGGTGTCGATGAGGACCCGGTACGGGCCATAGCCTGGAAGGAGGGATGCCAACTCGGGAGGGACGGGTCGGAGCATGGGGCTCTGTGTAATGCCCAGGTCCAGGAACGGTACAACAAAGGCGATCAGCACACCGGTCACGCGTCCGAGAATGAAGCCAAGACACATACCCAGCAAGGCATAGACCGCTCCCATGAGCAACGTTCCGCCGATGAAGCCGGGCCACTGCCTGGCGGGGAAAACCAGGGCCGTGACCGCGAGGGACGCGGCACAGATGACGATGACCGACACGGCGACTTCACCAAACCGTCCTGTCAGCAGCGTGGAGCGGTGCATCCCGGACAGGACAAGCCTCTTGTCTCCTTCGCGGTTGTTCAGGGCAATGAAAAGACCGGCGACCGTGGCGAGTGAGGCGACCGCGATGGGCGCCATGGTCCCTGCATGGGTTTCGGGCAGCCAGACCCGTACGTCCACTTCCCTGCCGTCTTCCAGCACGCGCATCACTGAGTACTGCTCTTTGGTGATGGTCTTGGACAACAAGATGAAAATAATGGGCACGGTCACCAACAGCAGCCACAGGGCAGGGTTGCGCCGGTACTGCCGCAGGCCCATCCGGAAGCTCTCAGCGGCCTGCGCCACCCGCCCAGGCCGCGAAGCTGCGTTCGGCCGCCGATGCGCACTTACCTCATGGGTGAGGAGCAGTCCGCTGCCCACCACTGCCGCGATGACCCATACCAGTGACAGTCCCAGGTCGCCCAGGTACCCGCCATGGCCGGAGGGTAGGTCCACCATCCACAGCGTCACGTAATGGGTCGGCATCCACCGGGTGATCTCTGCCCGGTCAGGCGAGGTAAGGGCAGGGCCGAAAAAAACATCCAAGATCCACACGAGAAGGATCACCACCGTGCCGTTGACCTGGTCTTTGAGGAGGGAACCGACTGCGGTGCCGATCCCGACGTAGATGACCGCGAACATCAGTGTCCCTGCGATGACCCGGGCCGGGTCGTCGACCTGGCCCCGCAGGAAAAGTGTGGACAGGGCCGCGGCCGAGACGAGTGCGGCGATGAGCAGTCCCGTCACCATCCTTGCCATGACAAGCTTCGCAGCGGGAAGGCCGGCCAGGACCAGCCGGCGGTCAGCGGAGTTTGCCTGGCAAGTCTGGAAATACATGGCCAACGCTGCGAGGAACCCGGATGCCCAGCCCGCGGTCGCGGTCTCTACGGCAACGCCGGTGCCGCCGAGCAGTTTCGCGGCGTCCGCCATCGGTTGGGCTGCAACCAGCACGAACACGACGGGGATCAGGACCAGCACCAGAAGGTTCGCCGGGTTCCGGACGTACTCGACGAGGAAGCGGCGGATAGGGATTAATAATGCCCTCACTTCTGGAACGCCTTTCCGCCCCGGAGTTCGACGATGCGGTCGAACCGCTCCTCGTCGGCTATGAAGTGGCTGATCACCAGGATTGAACGGCCTGCTCCCCGTCTTCTGGCCATCAGGTCCCAGAACCGTAAATAGGTATCCCAATCGAACCCGGCGTAAGGCTCATCGAGCAGCAGCACCGGGGGGTCCGGGAGCATTGCCAGGGCCAGGTTCAGCTTGGCGAGGGTGCCCCCGGAAAGCCTGTCGGCACGCTCGCGGGCGTACCGACGGAAGTCGAGCTCCTCGTAGAGCCGCCGCTGCGCATCAGCCCGCTCATCCCGGGACATCCCGTAGGCAACGCCGAACAGCTCGAAGTGCTCATCGCATGTCAGCCTTTCAAACACCACCGGCCGCTGCGGGCAGAACCCGAGTGACCCGTGGACGTCAACTGCTCCCGTGTCGGCTGGCAATGCCCCGACCATGATCTGCATCAGTGTGGATTTTCCGGAACCATTTTCTCCCACCAGGCCAACGACCTCGCCTGGGCCGAGCGAGACTGAGACGCCGTCGAGCACCTTGGTGCGCCGACGGAACGGCCAGACGCCTTGCCGGTACGTCTTACATATCCCGCTCGCAACAAGCACGGGGCCAGCTTCCCCCTCTGGGGACGAGTCGCTACCCACCCATCTCACCTTCTCCGTTCACCCCAAGGCCGGAACATCGGGGACGTGTGTGATGCTAAGACCCACTGCTGCTTCCCTGCTCCCAGCGGGCCTGCCAGAGATGCCCGGCGTCTGGCGTTTGTACTTCCAGCCCTTGGTGTGACTTCCGTGCGGACAGGGAGGCAAGCAGATGAGGGGCCTTGAATTTTGGTGGCTGTTGCCATGCTGTAGGCTGCGGACCAGCCATTCCATCGCCGCGGGAGCGCGGACAAAGCTGCGCCGAAGATGATGATGTGGGCGACACCATGAAAAACGCGCCCGCAGGTTTGGGCCCGGGACCATAGGTCATGCCCGGCTCCTCCCCCGACCCCAAGGCCGTCGTCGTCCCCAGCCTCCCTGGTAGACCATATGTATGCCATCACAGATGCTAGGAGCGAGTGGGCAGGGAGACTAAGACGTGCATCGCATGCCCTGACACCAGATAGGCGGCCACAACGACCACCACGGCGCGGACGGCTCGTCTGGGGCAAGAACGACCAGCCTCCAGCCAGGGTGCGCGAGTCCTCAAGCCTGGGCATATAGGCAGTGTTGGCCGTCAGGCACCCGTTGTCTAGAGCCGGAGGACCTTAGCCAGGACTCAAATATCAGCTCTCATCGGTTAGGTTGGTCTGGCGCCTCGTCTCGGGGGTGATCTATGTCCTCACTAACCCGGTCTCCCGGGGCGCCTAGTTGTCCAGGCAAGATATGCGCTCAGTGCCCCGCCGACCCCAAGCCCAGCACGCATCAGGGGTTTCTCCCAGTCACCCCAACGTTCTTTGTTCCCCGACGCCAACGCCCCGATACCTCCGATCAGTGCCGCCGCGATCATGCCGGCCACGACACGGTTACCGATGCGCTCCAGACGTACGACCAGGGGTTCCAATTCAGCAGCCCGCAAATGGAGTTCCAGACCGTCCGCGTCAAGGCTTTCCACGACCCTGCGGAGCAGCTCGGGCAGGTCATCGATTAGTTCTGCTACGTCCGCACCGGCTGTACTCATGCGTCGGGCAAGAGCCTGCGGGGTATATCGGCTCAGTATCAGTTTCCGCGCGTAGGGAGCCAGTACGACGCTAAGGTTGAAGGCAGGATCCAGTTGGAGCCCAATGCCGTCAGCCATGATGAGCATTTTCAGAAGCTTCGCCAGTTCCTGCGGCATCTGCAGGTGATAGGTGCGCATCATGGCTACCACTTGGCTGAGCAATGGCCCGATTGCAATCTGACGGAGTTCGCGGCCTTCGTATAGGGCGATTAGCTTCTTGATATCCGTGCGCAGGCTGGACCGGTCAACGGGCTGTTGGACTACGGAAAGTCCAAGTAAAGCGGACGCCATGCGGCCCGGGTCGGCGCGGGCGACGGCAGCAAGCAGATCACCCAGCTGGTTGCGAAGCTTGTCATCGACTTCGCCGACCATGCCGAAGTCGATGAGACCAATGCGGCCGGTGGCGGCTTCGATGAAGAGGTTGCCCGGATGGGGGTCAGCGTGGAAAAACCCGTCCTCAAAGACCATCTTGAGGACGGTATTTGCTGACCGAACAGCGAGGGCAGCCCGGTCAATGCCTGCGCGGTCCAAGGCTTGAAGATCGTTGATTTTTATCCCCCCGATCCGTTCAAGCGTCAGTACGCGGGACGTCGTCGTACCCCAGAAGACACGGGGTATGTAGACACCGTGGTCCGAGCGGAAGTTTTTGGCAAAGCGCTCGGCGTTCCGGCCTTCCTGCAGGTAGTCGAGCTCTGCCCGCAGCGTCTGCGCAAACTCGGCGGCTATTCCAGGAAGGTTATAGTCGGCAACTGCCTCCCAGCGGCGGCTAATCTGAACAGCGAGGTTCTGCAGGATGTCCAAGTCCGCCTCGATGGTTGGAATGACACCCGGACGCCGAACTTTCACCACCACATTTGTTCCGTTGTGGAGGGTGGCGGCGTGGGCCTGTCCTAACGAGGCAGTGGCCAAGGGCTCGAGGGTGAAATCGGCAAACACCTCGTCCGGCCCGGCTCCCAATTCCTCCTCGATCAGGTGACGGATGACCGCACCAGGCACAGCGGGAGCGGCGTCCTGGAGTTTAGCCAACTCCGCCTGGTACTGGAGTGGCAATAAGTCGGCCCGTGTAGAAAGAAGTTGGCCGAGCTTCATGAATGTCGGTCCAAGCTCTTCCAAGGCCAAACGCAGGTGCTCCGGGTTGGTGTAAGGTTCGGTCCTTCGTTCATGGCCCATCAAGCCCTGATGGAATGGAACCCACCGCTCAAGCCCGCTCACTCCGACCAGGAAGCCAAGTCCGTGCCGGGCCAGGACCTCAGTGATTTCCTGGTAACGCTGGCTGCGTAGGCTGGGCGTCATTGCAATCCCGGCTTCCTAGGAGGACCAGGAGCCTCGGGGATAGTGTCCAGCGCCGTCATCGCTGTCGGTGACGCAGCCTGCTTGGCCTTTGCCGGACCTGTCCTGTCGGTAGTAGGTTTCATGCTTTTCCATCCGTTGCGGCAGGCTTGGGTGAGAGCACAAGAACGAATATGGATGCCAGAATCAGCAGCATGCCGGCAAACGTCCAGGCTGACGGGCGTTCCCCCAGCACAGTCATGGACAACAGGATGCCAAACACCGGAACCAGGAAAACCCAGGAACTTACCTCATCCAGGCGGCAATGCCGTACTTCAGTAAACCACCCAAGAAATGCTGCAGCGGTGCCCACGAGAGAAACGTACAGAAGAACGGCGACGAAGCGCAGGTTCCAGTTGATAGCGGGCATCCCCTCTGAGATGGCGGCGGCGACAGCAAGGACGGCGCCTCCGATCAGGAAATGCCATGCAATCACCGGCAGCACAAGGGCCTTGATCCGCCTGGAGATTAGGGTGCCTCCCGTGACCGCAAGAGCGGCAACTATGGACAGCCATGCCCCGGAGCCGGATCCATTGGAGAGCGCCACCGCAGCCAACCCCGCGAAGCCGGTTCCCATAGCTGCCAGTGTCCGCATGGACGGACGCTCCTTGTAGATCCACCAGGCCGGAAGCACAATAAGGAGGGGCTGAGCATTGGCCAAGGTGGAGGCCGCTCCTGTGGAAAGGCCGCCAAGGCCGGCAAACATGGCACTGAAAGCTAACGAGACGTTCACCAGCCCCATTACGGCTATCAGCGTCCAAGTGCCGGCCCCGGACGGTGCAGGCTGACGCCGTATCTTGGCAACCGCAAGAAGTGCCGTGCCTGCTATCAGCGCCCGCAGTGCGGCAAACCACAAGATCGGGGCGTCAGCCAGGCCAACGCTGATCGCCAGGAAGCACGAGCCCCAAGCGAATGTGATTGCCAGCATCAGCAGCGGCCGGGGTCGGCGCAGTTCGCCTTCCTGTCCGGTATCAACTACCGCCTGACGTGTGCGCACGTCATTCCTTCAGGGGCATGAGCCCAGGGATGTGATGGAAGGCCCGGCGCCGGGGAGGCCCGCCCGTGCGGAGGGATCAAGGGCGACGGCAGCCCAGTCTGCGTTGAACTTGAACGCGGCCCCCCTCTTTCACCGACCGGTAATCCAATAATCGTGCCCCGCGCGCAGTAGACGCCCGCTGTCATGTGGTTTCCTTGTGCTCGGCGGCGGAAGCCCGCCCAGCGCGGAGACGTTCCCTCCGTGCCCGATCGTCGAAGCTAAGGATCCTCGCGGCGAAGATCAACGAAATCACCAGGAGGGTTCCGGCTGCCGCCGTCCATAAGCCGGTAGCCGGTGCGGGCGGTGCAGTGAGGGCGTGGGTTAAAGAACCTGCCGAAGACACTGCGAGGCCCGTGAGAAGCCAAAAGGCTTGCAGTCGTTGTTTCTGGTGCCGGCCCTGTAGCGGCGGACTATGCATGCTCATGCCCCCAGATGCGCTTTTATCGGAATGAAGAAGATGAGAACTGTAAGCGTCACGATGGCCGTTAGCAGCACAGCGGCCACCGCGATAGGGATGGGGCGGTGCCGCCACCACCGGTTTCTGCTTCGGTCTACGAATGGAACCGCGGCCAATATGGTAAAGAGTGCGACCTCCGCGAAGAGTATGGCGGGCAGGCCAAACCAGTCTTCCAGGGTGTACAACCACCAAAAATTCCATGGGGGTCGGGTCAGTTCGATGCCTGCCACTGGTGTTGCACCTATCGGGGGCGGGAGGAGCACCGCGAGAATACCAACGATGCCAAAAAGTACCAGCCCGAACGCTCCTACCCGGCGCAGGTGGTGAGTGAATGGCTCCGACGGTTCCTCCTGGGCAGCCTGTTCCCCAGAGCTGTCGGCAGGCAGCGACGGGTGAGGCGAGATTCGGTGCCGCTTGACCAGGAGCCCATGCCAGATCATCAGCACCAGGAGGACTCCCGGAAGGATCACTGTATGGGCGCCGTAGAGTCGGACGAGAATTGACACCTGATTCGCGAATTCTGCGGAGAACCAGAAACCGGCCCCGCCCAGCAGATCCCCCACCTCCACGTTGTGGCCGAGTGCTTCGAAGCCCTCCTGGTCCCATTTCAGGACCGTTCCAGTAAACAGTGCAAGGGTGCTCAGCCCGAACAGTACGACACCTATTAGCCAGTTTCCTTCGCGGGGGCGTTTGAAGGAGCCGGTAACGAAGACCCGGATCAGGTGCAGGGCCGCGGTGACGTACATCGCCTGCGCCGCCCAAAAGTGCACCCCGCGCAGGACATCCCCGCCCCAGACGTCCGTGGCTATGGCCCGGACCGACTGGTTGGCCGTTTCCGGTGTGGGGCTGTAGAACTGGACCAGCAAAATGCCGCTGAGCACCAGGATTCCGAAGGCTGTTGCCGTCACCCCGCCCAGGCTCCAGGCCAACGAGTTGGCGTGTTCCGGGACAGGGTATGCCAAGGCGTCAATGCCCAGCCGTTCGTCGATGGCATTCAGGAAGCGCCGGGGCCAGGCCGGGCGCTGCACTTTTCCGGTGTCCTGGGTCCCGATGCCTGCTGTTTCATCGCTCATATCACGTGTCCCGCTTGCTGTGGCGTGTCGGTTCGTGTTTGGGTGGCAGTTGCGCTCGTGGGCGCTCCGAGGCCAGCAGCAACCGCAACTCCCGAATGTTCGCGTGCGGACGGAACAGGTAAGCCAAGGCCAGCCCCGTGAGGGCTACCAGAATCGATACTGCCAGGAGACCCCAGTCAGCACCGTTAAGACCCGCACGGGCCGGAAGCGGGTCAAGAACGGTGGTGGTCCCTGTTTCATCGCCGGCAGCGGGTCTGAGCCCACGAAGTGCCTCTCCGATGGATTCCTGGAGCAGGGAGCGTCCCTCGGCTGATTCTCCGGCCTGGAGAGAGGCCCTGGCCTGCTCGAGTGTGCCGACCGAAACCCCCTCCTGGTCAGCCGCGGCGAGGGCTTCGTCAATTTTCAGCAGCGCTGGGCCTAAATTGTCCTTATCATGGGCAAGGTGCGCCAGCGCCTGCTGAACCAGCAGATAGCCCTCGGTGGAAGAACCTTCCTCATGGGCGGACGCCATTGGCGGGGTTGCGATGCCCCCGGCCAGGAGAAGCCAGCAGAGCAGGACTATGGCTGTTGTTCTTCCCCCGCTTAGGGCCCGGCCTCCCGCACGTCCGTTTCCATCACGGCCGCTGCATCCAGATCCAGGTTTGGATCCCATGATGACTCCCAAAATGAATTCCACAGTCAAGATCCTGCTGTTTCCCTCTACTGCTGTGGCGCGACATCACTGCTGTGGCGCGACATCATTGCCTCTGGACGTGCGATACGCTGCTGCCCCTTCTGAACCGCGGGATGAAAGCTGGAACCTGGCGGGCGTAGGCGAGGTAGTCTTCGCCGAATTCCTTCACCATTGCTTCCTCCTCCCGCCGGGCGAGCCGGTGGTACACGAGTACCAGAATCGGGAACATAACGATCGTCAGCAAAGTCGGCCATTGCAAAAGAAACCCAAACATGATGGTCAGGAACCCCACGTATTGCGGGTGGCGGAGGCGGGAGTAGATACCACTGACAGCGAGCCGGTGTTCACGTTGGGCGGCATAGAGAACCTGCCAGGCCCGGTAAAGCAGGATGAAACCAGCGGCTATAAGGAGGTTGCTCAGCAGGTGCAGGGGATTGAGATGAGGGTCCCATTGCCAACCCATGAGATCCTGCCAAAGATGCCCGGAGTTGTGGGTCAGAAGATTCAGGTTCGGGTATTGGCTCCCCAGCCAGCCCGAGAGAAAGTAGATGGTCAGCGGAAAGCCATACATTTCCGTAAACAGTGCGATGACAAAGGCCGAGAATCCCCCAAAAGCCCGCCAATCCAGCCTTGTTTTGGGTTTGACGAAACTGAAGGCAAAGATGATGAAGATCGCGGAGTTCAGAATCACCAGGAACCATAGGTTGTAACCATAATCAGTAGCCATCGTCAGTATCCCTGCCGGTCGTTCCCCCGTGGCCGCTTCCATGGCCCCCGTGCCCGCCATGGCCTCCATGGCCAAAGAGGTGCATTGCCATCATCGCGACGACGAACACGTAGGGCAGCGCGTCCAGCACATGCAGCCAGTGATTGGTAAGAAGGTAGATCACGCCGATGAGGATCAGTGCGGTCAACCCCGCACGCATGTACTGGGTCCTGCGCTCCTGCGGGGGATGGACCGGAGGACGCACCTCCGGTCCTGTGCCAGGGCCGGGATGGTAGTGGTCGTGGCTCACCGGGCGCCTCCTGGAAGTGCGGGGATGGCCTCGGCAAGGAAATCCTGCCTCATACCCAGGACGGAGTCGGTCATCGTCATTGATGTCACCGCGTCAGGGGCGGACCCCGTCAGGGCACGGATCGCATCAATGGTCTCGGGCACGACGATGGCCTCGTTGTACACTTGGTACGTCAGGTATGCCTCGTCACCCTCGACGGTCACGAGCTCCTCCCAGATTGCGACTTCCCACATGTCCCCGCGCGGCCGGCCGAGATCCTTCATCAGTTCAATGGTCGAGTTCAACGCGACCAGCCCGTCAGCCATCCGGATGAAAGCTATCCTCGGAGCGGCCCGCAGGGCGGCGAGCACCTCTTCCCGGCCGGCTGGCCGGGTGAGCTGGAGGGTCCAGTAATGGTTATGGGTTTGTGTGTGTGCGCCCTTGGCCGCAATTGTCACCACGTCCAGATCGGGCAGGACAGTCCGGGCGTCCGGGCCCTGATGGGAAGGGATCCTGGGTTCGGGGACCATCGTGTTCATTATCCCTCCGAGATGGGATTCCCACGGGTCGGTGGCACGCCGGATGAGGACGCCTCGGGCCTTGGCCAGCAAGCCGGCTTCCCGCAGTGCACCGAGGACCCTGACGATGCTGGTGGTGTTGCAGGAGACTACGCGGGTCATGTCCCGGCCCAGTGCGGTGTGGTAGTTTGCCTGCGCTACGAACGAATGCCCCGTGGTGTCATGGGATTCACCGCCCTGCAGAACAATTTTCACCCCTGCCGTCCGGTAGCGCGGCAAATTGCCGGCCGCTACGTGCTTGGGGGTCGCGTCGACGACGACGTCCGCCTGGGCCAAGAGGTCATCGAGCCCCCCGGCGATACTCAGTCCTGCCTGGCCCATGGCGATCCGCGCATCATCGGTCGATGCAAACAGGGGAAATCGCCCTGCAGCGGAGCGCAACCGCCAGTCGGTGACGATATCGGAAACGCCTGCCAGTTCCATGTCGGGCTGCAGCTGAACAGCGTCCGCCACGCGCTTGCCGATGACCCCGTATCCGTTAATGGCCACTCTGGTCTTGCTCATCGCATGTCTCCTGCCTGCGGTCGTATCATCTCGTCGCCGGTCCCTCCTCCCGTATTGCCTGCTTTCTTCGGCACCAGAGGGAAGTCCATTCCATCTCCTCCGGCCAGGTCCCGGTAGAGTCCTTTGACACCTATCCGGACAGGAGGCGCACTCGCGGGCCGCAGCTGGATCCTCAGGTTCTCTGCGCTCAGGGTGATGTCAATGCAGTGCCCGCGGTAGAAAATCTGAAATGCCACACGATTGAGCCGTTGCGGGAGCCGGGGGTCAAAGGTCAGGGCGTTGGCCTCGGTTCTGAGGCCTGCGAATGCGCGAACAACGACATCGGCCGTGCCAGACATTGCGCCGAGGTGGATTCCTTCGCGCGTTGTGCCCCCTTGTGTATCGTCCAGGTCCGAGACCAGGGCCTCGCGGAAGACCTGCCAGGCAAGCGTTACATCAATCCGGGCCAGGACCGAGGCGTGCACTACGCGGCTGAGGGTCGAACCGTTGGAGGTGCGGGCGAGGTAGTAGTTAACAGTTCGTTGCAGGGCCGATTGCGTCAATGCGTAGCCCAGGCGGCGCAGCTGGCGGGTTATCCCTTCGGGACCCAGCAGGTAGACCAGCATCAGGACGTCGGCTTGTTTGGCGAGCTTGTAGCGGTTGGTTGTGTCGTTTTCGGCCTCGAGGATAAGGTCGAGCCGACCGATGTTGCCATAGGTGGACCTGTAGCCCGGCCAGTCCAGTTCCGCAAGCTTTTCATAACCGTCAAACTGGCTGATGGTCCCGTCGGCATGAAACGGCACAGCGAGGCCACGGCTGATCCTGGACCAGAGGTTGATTTCCTCCTCCGTGATGTGGAGTCTCTCCCTGAGGTCTGCGCCTTCATGGCCGGCAAGTTCTGTTAGAACGTCTGCCGTGCGTTCGCACACCCATGAAAGCATGACATTGGTGTAGGCATTGTCACGCAGGCCGCCGCCCGGGTTGTCCGGATACCCGTCATGATATTCATCCGGTCCCATGACACCTGAAAGGTGGAACCTGTGGCTTTCCGGGTCAAAAGTGGCCAGGGAGGCGAACATCCTGGCCACTTCAATAATGAGTTCCGCACCGCGCGCCGCCAGCCATTGCCGGTCTCCCGTGACCTGGTAGTGCTGCCAGGCGTTGTAGGCGATAGCCAGTCCAACGTGGCGCTGGCGGCTGGAATTGTCCGGCATCCACCGGGCAGAGCGGGCGTTGTAAAGTCGCCGCGGTGTCTCCTCGCGCCCGTCGCTGCCACTTTGCCACGGGAACAGTGCGCCTCTCAGGCCCTGCTCGCAGGCGGCGGCACGGGCCGCATCCAATCTGCGCCACCGGTATTCAAGCAGAGCACGGCTCACCTCCGGCTGCCTCAGACCGACCACCGGGAAAATAAACAATTCGTCCCAGAAGACGTGGCCGCGGTACCCCTCACCGTGCAGGCCGCGGGCAGGAACTCCGGCGTCAAGGGCCGCCGTGTGCAGCGAGAGTGTCTGCAGCACATGGAACACATGCAGGTTGAGCACCAGTTGGGATTGCCGGTCGCCGTCGAGGCTGACGCCGTATTGGCGCCAGAGGCGGCGCCACGCCCTTTCGTGCTCCTGCAACAGGGCGTCAAAGCTGTTGCCTGGCCGGGAAAGAGCCGCGACGACTGCGGTCGCCGGTGAAGAAATGGCGGCGTCGCGCGATGTCGCTACAGCGGCCGTCTTGGCGAGGGTGGCTGACTGTCCGTCCGCAAGTTGAACCTCGAACTGGCGCTGGTACTGCTTCCCGCGTATCTCTGGCTCACCGTATGTAACCTGCGCCTTGCTGCTCACCACGGTGCGGACAGCGACGGCGATGCGTATCCGGCTCTGGCTCGTCTCCGCCTCGCACACCACGGTGTCAGGGTCGGTCACGGTGAAGGTGGGTTCGGATAGGTGTACCTGGCCCGTGCCGACGTAGTCGCGAACGTTGGTGTTCGCGACCGCAGCATCGATGCCTGCACGGAAAGCCACCGTGCCGCTGACTCCGTGGGCTGTGACGGTCGTTTCCAAAGCGGCAACATGGGGTCGGTGCATCGCTATAAGCCGTTGCTGCCGGACGGAGAACTGCTCCCCACCGGGTCCTACGAGGGTCACCTGCCGGGTGAGGAGGCCGCGGTGCAGGTCCAGCTGCGCACGCTCATCCCGGGTTTCGATGTCGCCGGTTGACAACCAGGGCCCCGTCCCGAGGCGGAGGTCCACGGGGAGCCAGTTGGGGATGTTGACCAGATGTTCTTCCTCCACGTTCCGGCCGTGGATGGTACCCGTTGTCCTGTTGTACACGCCTGACAGGTAGGTCCCGGGGTAGTGAACTCCGTCGTCCGCGTGCTCCGGCCTCGCACCCCGGGTGGCCATGTAGCCGTTCCCAAGAACGGTCAGTGCTTCACGGTGGCCCTCATGGGCAGGATCGAAACCGTCATATGTCAGCATCCAGGGGTCGACGCGGGACACCCCGAGGTCAAGCTCAGCGACGTCACCAAGGACGATGTCAGCACCCGCGGATTCGAGCTCATCCGCGTGCCCTGTCCGGTCAATGCCGACCACCAGTCCGAACCCGCCCCGGCGCGCGGCTTGGACGCCGGCGGTGGCATCTTCGATGACTGCCGCATGGCGGGGTTCGGTCCCCAGCCTGCGCGCCGCTTCGAGAAACAGCGCCGGATCCGGTTTGCCCGGCAGGGCCTGATCGGCGGCAACCTGGCCGTCGATGATGACGTCGAACTCCCCAATCAGACCCGCCTTGGCCAGCAGTGCGCGGGCGTTGCGGCTCGCGGTGACCAAGCCAACGGGAATCCCTGCCGCGTGCAGCCGGGCCAGCATCGCTACCGTCCCCGGATAGGAGCCCACGCCCTGGCGCTCCGCCGCCGCAAGGAACAGGGCGTTCTTGCGGGCAGCCAATCCGTGGACAGACCAAACGTCGGGTCCGTCGTCGGGCCGGCCCGTGGGAACCTCAGCTCCGCGGGAGGCCAGGAAGGCCACGACCCCGTCCTCGCGCTGACGTCCATCGACGTACAGCCGATAGTCGGCGTCGATATCGAAAGGGTCCCGTCTTGGATGCCCTTCGAGACGGGGGTCCTGAAGGACGTAGTCGAATAGTGCTTTCCACGCTGCCGCGTGCACCGCCGCTGTCCGGGTCACGACCCCATCCATGTCGAAAAGGACCGCTTGGTATGGCACTGCGGCCACTTCCCGGGGATGTCTCGCTTCGCTTCCGCGGACGGGAGTAAGGCGTTCCAACTACTCAGGCTCCTTGGCTGTGTCAGCCGTCGTACCAAATGGCCCCGGGCCCGATGTCCACTCCCAGTTACGGATTTCCGGCATATCTTCCCCATGCGTGCGGATGTAGTGCCTGTGTTCGATCAGCTTGTTCTTGAGTTCCTCGCGGACATGCGCCGATGTGTTCTTCAGCCTTGGCACCCGGTCGATGACGTCCATGGCCAGGGTGAACCTGTCGAGCTGGTTGAGGACACACATGTCGAACGGCGTGGTGGTTGTGCCTTCCTCCTTATAGCCACGGACGTGGACGTTGCCATGGTTTGTCCGGCGGTAGGTGAGGCGGTGAATCAGCCAGGGGTACCCGTGGTAGGCGAAGATCACTGGTCTGTCCGTGGTGAATAGGGCATCAAAGTCACGCCCGGACAAGCCATGCGGGTGCTCGGCGGCGTCCTGGAGGCGCATGAGATCCACAACATTGACCACACGGATCTTCAGATCCGGGAAGCGGGACCGGAGGATGTCGACGGCGGCGAGGGTCTCCATGGTCGGGACATCCCCAGCGCAGCCCATGACCACATCCGGTTCGCCATCTGCGTCCGAACTCGCCCATTCCCAGATTCCAATACCTTTGGTGCAGTGAACGACGGCCTGTTCCATGTCCAGGTACTGCAGCTGTGGCTGCTTGCCGGCGACTATGACGTTGACGTACTGGCGGCTGCGCAGGCAATGGTCGGCCACAGACAGCAGCGTGTTGGCATCCGGTGGCAGGTATACGCGGATGACGTCGGTTTTCTTATTGATCACATGGTCGATGAACCCGGGGTCCTGGTGCGAAAACCCGTTGTTATCCTGCCGCCACACGTGCGAGGTGAGCAAATAGTTCAGGGAGGCCACAGGCCGGCGCCAAGGGATGTCGTTGGTGGTGGTCAGCCACTTGGCGTGCTGGTTGAACATCGAATCGACGATGTGGATGAACGCCTCATAGCAGGAGAAGAACCCATGCCGGCCGGAGAGAAGATAGCCTTCGAGCCATCCCTGGCAGATATGTTCGGAGAGGATCTCCATGACCCGTCCGTCACGGGCAAGGTGGTCATCGCCTGGAACCGTGCGGGCGTTCCAGGCCCGCTCTGTGACGTCAAAGATGGCACCGAGCCTGTTGGAGTTGTTTTCGTCAGGGGCGAAAACCCGGAAATTATCCCTGTTCGCGTCAACGATGTCGCGCAAGAACGCCCCCAGGACCCGGGTCGATTCAACAGCGCCGGTGCCTGGGCGGTCCACGGGCACGGCATACGCGGTGAAATCGGGTATCCGCAGCGCGCGCAACAGCAGCCCGCCGTTAGCATGCGGATTGGCGCTGAGACGACTCGGCCCGGTCGGATGCAGCGCTGCAATTTCCGGCCGCGGGGCACCGTTGTCGTCGAAAAGTTCCTCCGGACGGTAGCTTCGCAGCCACCGTTCCAGGACGGCGCGGTGTTCCTCGTTTTCGCGTGCCTGCGTGAATGGAACCTGATGGGAACGCCAGCTCCCTTCAACGCTCAATCCGTCCACCTCGGCCGGTCCTGTCCAGCCCTTGGGAGAGCGCAGGACGATCATGGGCCAGCGGGGCCGGCCGGTTTGGCCGTTCTCCCGGGCCGCCCGTTTGATTTCGCCAATGTCATCGAGGCAGGCGTTCAGGGTGCTGGCGAAGTCCTGGTGCATCTGCGCCGGATCGCTGCCTTCCACGAAATACGGGGTGTGCCCATACCCGCGAAGCAGCGCGTCCAGCTCGTCACGGTCGATCCTGTCCAGGACCGTGGGATTGGCGATCTTATACCCGTTCAGGTGCAGGATCGGTAGGACGGTTCCATCCTTGGCCGGATTGATGAACTTGTTGGAGTGCCAACTGGCTGCCAGCGGGCCCGTTTCTGCTTCGCCGTCGCCGATAACGGCGGCAACGATCAGGTCCGGATTGTCGAACGCTGCACCATAGGCATGGGCAAGGGCGTAGCCCAGTTCCCCGCCCTCGTGTATGGAGCCTGGTGTCTCCGGAGCCACATGGCTGGGGATGCCGCCAGGAAAGGAGAACTGCCGGAACAACCGCTGCATCCCGGTCAGGTCCCGGGATACATCCGGGTAGGTCTCGCTGTAAGTGCCTTCCAGCCACGCGGATGCCACCGGCCCGGGTCCGCCGTGGCCCGGTCCCATGATGTAGATCATGTTCAGGTCCCGTTCCATGATCGCCCGGGACAGGTGGGCATAGATGAAGTTCAGGCCCGGCGTAGTCCCCCAGTGTCCAAGGAGCCGAGGCTTGATGTGCTCGGGACGCAGCGGCTCACGCAACAGCGGATTGTCCATGAGGTAGATCTGCCCGACCGACAAGTAATTCGCGGCCCGCCACCAGGCATGGAGGCGGTCAACCTGGTCCGGGCTAAGCACCGGTTCGTGGGTCAGTGCAAGCTGGGGGTCGTTCATTTTAAAAGTCCTGCCTCTCTGAGGAAAAGAACGGGATGGGCTACATGGGGCCCGCGCGCGTGGTGCCCCGGCAGCAGCCGCCGGAGGCGCCCGAACACGCCGCCCATGCTCCATCAGGGCGCCTTGATCCCACGCACGAACGGTGCTTTGCCCAGTGCTGTCCGCTCGAGTTGATTCACCACATGAACGTTGACGCCTGTTTGCACAACACCGGACCCGGCGAGGGCCCGGTTCAGCGCAGACTGCACAACCTCCGGCGTGTTTCCGGGGGTAAGGCCTGCGAGAAGGACCCGGAGACCATTGGGTTCCTGAATGATCTGCCACCCTCCGAGGGCTGCCTGGTCCAGGACGTGGTGGAACACGATTGGGTGCACGGTGACGTCGCCTGTCCTTCCCGGCAGGTGCAGGACGTCTTCGAGGCGGCCTTCGATGTCCTCAAGAAGGGCGAAGGAGCGGCCGCACGGGCAGCCGCGTCCGCCCAGGCGTACGGTGTCGGACATTTCGTAGCGGATCAGCGGCAGGGTCCTCGAGAACAGGACGGTGGCCAGGAGTTTCGCCCCGGTCGTGTGTGGCGGTACGGGGTTTCCGTCCTGGTCAACGGGTTCGATGATGAGAAGGTCTTCGTACACGTGCCGGTTCCGCTGCGTGCACGGGGAGGCGATGCCGGCGGTTTCGGTGGCGGCGTACACGTCGAAGGGGGCACTCCCCCAGGCCGCTTCAAGCTCCGCGGCCGTGTTAGGCGTGAGCACTTCGGAGGCTGACATGACGCCTTGGGGGGCGATGTGCAGCCGCCCGGCGCGCTGTTCGGCGGCGAGGGGCTTGAGGGCTGAGGCGTAGCCGACCAGGATCCGGGGCTGGAACCGGTTCAGCGCGGCGACTGTTTCGTCCACTGGGGCGGTGACGTCCAGGCGGAGGGTGGGCACCAGCTTGGAGCGCAGGGATGCGCCGACGACGGCGGACTGGTGGGTGGGGACGCGGGAGCTGACCAGGGCCATCTTCAGCGGCCGGGTGAATCCCGCGGAAATCCCGGCCCAGTCATTGGCGCGGGCGTAGGAGGCCAGGACGGTCGCCCATTCGCTGCGGTCCCAGACGAAGGTGCCGCGCCGACCGGTGGTCCCCGCAGTGGCGGCCGCCCACCAGCGGCCCTGCCAGGGTGAACCTGGATCGCCCTGGTGTTCGGTGAGAAACCTTAGATGGTTTTCCAAGCCAGACAGGTTGAGGTCCGGTGTGGTGATGGCCTCGTCAAAGTGGTCCATCAGGTCGGCTTTGGAGACGGGCGGGAGCTGCTGCAGGGGTGCGTCGTAAAGCCCGGCGTGATGGCGGCGGTAGAACTCCGAGCCCGCGTAGGCCGCATGCCGTAGTTTCAACAGGGCCTGTTCCTGATGGGCGAGGATCGTGGCGGGGTCCCAGTGGTCCCGGCGCCGCCAGGCGGCCCTGAGGTACAGGACGTGCGAGACGAGCCGGAGATCCACTGTCGTGCCTAGCGGTTCCCGGCCGGGGCCAGCGGGCGGGTGTCGCGTGCGGTGCTGGCCTCGGGGGTTTCCGGTCGGGGCAGGCGCAGGTTCTTGAGCAGCAGGGCGTTGACGGCGACCAGGAAGCTGGAGCCGGACATGGACAGGGCGGCGATCTCGGGGCTGAGCACGATTCCAGCGAACGCGAACACCCCGGCAGCGATGGGCAGGGCGATTGCGTTGTACCCGACAGCCCAACCCAGGTTCTGGCGCATCTTCCGTAAGGTGCCTTTACCGATTCGCAGGGCGATCGGCACGTCGAGCGGATCCGAGCGCATCAGCACGACGTCGGCTGTTTCGATGGCGACATCGGTGCCGGCGCCGATCGCGATTCCCAGGTCAGCCTGGGCCAGTGCCGGGGCGTCGTTGACGCCGTCTCCGACCATGGCGACCTTCCCGCGCTGCTGCAGCTCAGCGATTTTTGCTGACTTTTCACCGGGAAGGACTTCTGCAATAACGGTATCAATGCCCAGCTGGCCGGCGATCCTCCGGCCGGTGGCTTCGTTGTCTCCGGTGAGCATGACGACTTCGATACCGGCCTCGTGCAGGGCCGCCACGGCCGCGGCTGCGGTTTCCCTGGCCGCGTCCGCCATGGCGATGACCGCGGCTGCCTGCCCGTCCACCGCCACGAGCACGGCCGTGCGCCCGGTGGCGGCCAGCTCGTCCCGGACACCCGCCAAGCGGCCGAGGTCGATGCCCTGGTCCGCCATGAGTTTGCGGTTCCCCACCAGGACGTGCCGCCCGTCCACCATGGCCCCGGCACCGTGCCCGGGAACGTTCAGGAACTCCGACGCGGCGAGGACGGAGACGCCGCTGTTGACGGCGTGCCGGACGACGGCTTCAGCGAGGGGGTGTTCGGATTCGCGTTCCACCGCCGCGGCCAGTGCCAGCAGTTCGTCGCGGCCGATGCCTTCAACCACGACGTCGGTCACTTCGGGTTCGCCCTTTGTCAGCGTGCCGGTCTTGTCCATCACGACGATATCGATCCGTGCCGCGACCTCCAATGCCGTGGCGTTCTTGAACAGGACACCACGCTTGGCGCCGAGACCGGTACCAACCATGATGGCCGTCGGAGTAGCCAGGCCCAGCGCGTCCGGGCAGGTGATGACAACGACGGTGATCGCAAACAGCAAGGCCACCTGGATTCCGGCGCCGAGGGCAAGCCAGGAAGCGAAGGTCAAGGTCCCGCCGATCAGGGCGACAAAGACCAGCCAGAACGCAGCCCGGTCCGCCAGACGCTGGCCCGGAGCCTTGGAGTTCTGGGCTTCCTGAACGAGGGCCACGATCTGCGCCAGCGCGGTCTCTGCGCCGACTTTCGTGGCCCTCACACGCATGGTGCCCGTGGTATTAATCGACGCCCCGATGACTTCGGAGCCGACAGTTTTGCTCACGGGAAGGCTTTCGCCGGTGACCATGGACTCATCGACTTCGGACTGGCCCTCAACGACCTCTCCGTCGACCGGGATTTTGGCGCCGGGCCGGATCAGGAGCAGGTCACCGGTCTGCACGTCGGAGGTCGGGATCTCAACGGTTTCCCCGTCGCGGATGACCACCGCTACCGGAGGGGCAAGCTCGAGCAGGGTGCGGATCGCTTCGTTCGCCCCGCCGCGGGCACGCATCTCGAACCAGTGACCGAGCAGGACAAAGGAGGCCAGAACAGTCGCGGCCTCATAGAAGACCTCGCCGCCGCCGGTCAGGGTGACCCAAACGCTGTACAGCCAGCCGGTTCCCACCGCGATCGCGACCAGGACCATCATGTCCAAGGTGCGGGCCCGCAGGGCCCGGTAGGCGCCGTCGAAAAAGATCCATGCGGAATAGAAGATGACCGGCAGCGACAGGATCAGCGCGATCACGTCGCTGCGGAGCCCGAACGGGGTGGGTACAGTGAAGCCGAACATATTCCGGCCCATCGGGGACCACAAGGTCACACCGATGGACAGGGCGGCGGCGACCAGGAACCGGTTGCGCATGTCCTTGACCATGTCGTCCATCGACATCCCGGCGTGGTGCCCGCCGTGACCCATCACGTCCTGGGCCGACCGCGCCGGTCCGCCATGACCGTCCATGGCATGACCCGCATGGCCGTTTCCCGAAGGGTGCGCATGGTCCTGCTGTGCGGCGGGTGCCGCAGGGGCATGGCCGTGGTGGTCTTGGACCTCAGGGTGCTGCATGTGCTGCATAGGGTGCGGGCCATCGTGGTAGGCATGCCCGGCGTGAGTCCCGGCAGTATTGCCTGGACTGGCGGGTTCATGCGCCGTTTCCATGGGCGAGCAGATGTGGTCGGGAACAGATTCGCCACGGCAGTGGTAGCCGCAGTCGCGTACCCACCCGGTGATTTGCTCCAGCGACGTCAGAGATGGGTCGAAGCTGACGGTGGCGGTCTGGGCCACCGCGTTTGCCTCGACGGCAACTACCCCGGGCCGCTGCAGCAGGACCCGTTCGACGACTCCTTTGGAGGTGGCCCAGTGCAGGCCGCGGACCTCCACGATGGCGTTTCGAATCTCCGGGGCCTGAGCGCCTCGATGGGCTGACTTAGGGTGGACTGACATGATCGTCCTTTCGCAGGCGTGTCTGAGGAAGCCCAACAGGGCTCGGGAGCCCCGTTGCCAGACCTTCACTGCGTGAGGGCGTTGTCCCTGACGTCGTTTTCCGGTTACCTTGAAGCTATACCCCCTAGGGGTACCGGTCAAGGTGTGGCTGCGGAATGAAACCGCCGTCATGCTCTGCGTCGCAGCACGTTGAGCCGGGCAACGTATTCGGTCTCGTCAATCTCGCCCCGGGCGAAGCGCTCGGCGAGCATGTGTTCTGCCTGCCAGGTGCCGGCCGTTCCGGTTCCGCTGCTGTCGTAACGGCGATTGCCCGCCCCGGTGGAGCGCGCAAAGAGGACAAGCGCAGTAATGATGGCACCCCAAAACAGAACGAAACTCGCCACCATGAGGATGTACCCCCAGACGCCCATGTTGCCGTCCCAGACCATCATCGCGGAATTCCTTCCTTACATAGGCCCCTGTACGCATGCACGCGGCTTTTCGTTCACTATTCCCCTGCGGTGCCGGGCCCGTCAGAGGCTTTGGTCCCTGCTGCCTGAAAGTGCGCGTGGGCGACAACTTCACGAGCGGCCGTGCCGGCGCAGGTGGCATTGCTGGATCAGGTCCACAGCATCCTCGATGTCATCGGTGCAATGGAGTAGCCGGATGTCATCGGGGGCGATGAATCCCTGGTCCCTGAGTTGTTCGGTTATCCAGGACATCAGTCCGCTCCAGTGGTCCGTTCCGATCATAATGACGGGGAATTCGTGGATTTTTCCGGTTTGGACGAGTGTCAGGGCTTCAAAGAGTTCATCCAGTGTGCCGAAACCGCCCGGAAGAACGACAAAGGCCGAGGCGTACCGGATGAACATGAGCTTCCGGACGAAGAAGTACCGGAAGCTCATCGACAGGTTCACGTAGGGGTTCACTGACTGTTCCCGTGGCAGTTCGATGCCCAGACCGATCGATGTCCCACCGCCCTCCGCCGCGCCCCGGTTCGCCGCTTCCATGAGGCCGGGGCCTCCCCCGGTGATTACTGCGAACCCGGCGGCGGCACACCGTGCTCCGAGCGTCCGTGCTTCCTGGTAGCGCGGGTCGTCCTCGCCGGGGCGCGCCGATCCGAAGACGGCGACGGCTTTGCCCACCCGGTTCGACATGAGCTTAAACCCTGCTCCGATCTCGTTGCTCATCCGTTCCATCCGGGCAGGATCATCGGCCGGGTCGGCCATCACGGCCAGGAGTTCTTCATCTGTCATCTTCATCATGGAACTGCTCCGGTGTGCGTCCGGTACTGGCGGTTTGCGTTCGTCGCGCTTTTCGGCGCGTTCATCTCGGCCACGTTCGGTGCAGCAGCGGTCACGCCGCCCCGGCTTCCGTCAATTGATCCGCTCCCTGCCTGGTAATGACAGCAACCGGCCTGGGCAACATCAGCGCGTCCAGGATGTGCAGCCTGGGGTTGGTCATTATGCGGGCCGGTCCACCGGCAATGCGGGCGGTCAGCAAAATCTGCGCCCAACGCCTGCAGGGCACTGGTGACCGGGGTTTGCAAAATACCCGCAGGGCTGTCATGGCCGCAGTATTGGCTCCCGGGAACGGGTGCAGGGAGGGGAACCGCCCGCAGCGGCCAGGAGAACTCAATGCCCTCCCCCAGAATGGTCCGCCGTATGGTCGGCGGTGGGTGAAGGTCCCGGCGTCACGTTTGCTCCTGTGCCGCTGATGGCCGGGCCGATCACGAAGGCGGAGAGGGAGAACATCCCGGCGAAGACCAGCAGACCGAGGGTGGGGGCGATCCAACTGTGGAACCGCCGGTGCAGGTGGACCAGTGCGGGAATGGATGCCAGTAGCCCGAGGGAGCCGAACAAAGCCGTGCCGCCCGAGCCGGCGACCAGGGCACTTCCTGCGAGGAATCCGATATGGTGCAGTACGTGGGGAACCAGCCCCGTCACCAGACCAAGGGCGCCCGTAATCGTATGCCAGAACGTCTGGATTCTTCCCTTGAAGCCTCGCGCTGTCTGCGGCGTCACCGGCAGGGCGTGCACGCTGGAATGGCCGTGGGGCTGGTGATCGCCGGTCACCGGGACGCCCGCCTCTGCGGGATGCCCGTCGCGGAGTGCCCTTGACTCATCATTCGAGGGTGCCCGCGCGGGGCCGGGTCCGGACAACCAGCACCGGGCATGGCGAGTGGTGGAGGATCTGTGTCGAAACGGAACCGAGCAGCAGCCCGGTAAATCCGCCCAGGCCGCGGGATCCGACAACCAGCAGGTCTGCGTCCTCCGCGGCCCTCAGGAGCACGGAGGCGGCATGGCCCTGGACCACGTCAGCGGTGACTGCCACGCCCCCGCTATCCAGCTTTTTCAGGGCCTCGCCCTGAAGTCGGCGGGCTGCCTGTGGAAACAGGTCAGGGTCGTGGATCAGGCCTTCCATTCCCACGGTCACGGGCGGAAACTCCCAGGCGGTGACCGCCTTGACGACCCCGCCCCGCAGCTGCGCCTCGGTCACAGCCCATTCCAGCGCGAAGCCGGATGCAGCCGAACCATCAACACCTGCAACAATCCTGAATCCCGCCATATGTACTCCCTTTGCAAATGCCTTAACCGGTGCAGGCCAGCATGTCCCCGGAATGCACCCATGGGGAAGGGCAGAAAGTCCCTCGCCGCGAACGACCGAGCTACGTTACACAGAGGCGGTTGGATGAGAGGGAGCGAATACTCCCCGATATTTGCCTTTTACCCCCCGGGGGTATATTGTGGTGACTGCTGAAAGGATCTCCCATGACTCGGAACATTGATAGCGTCCCCTCAGCCGAGGTCGCGGACTACGGGTACAGCAGCGGAAAAGAGGCTTACCTGCGCCGGTTGAAGCGCATTGAAGGCCAGGTGCGCGGCATCGCCCGCATGGTCAATGAGGATGCCTACTGCATCGACATCCTCACCCAGGTCGCTGCGGTGAACAAGGCACTGCACGCCGTCAGCCTGGGCCTGCTGGAAGAACACATTGGACATTGCGTGGTGAACGCGGCGGCCGCCTCCGAGGAGGCCGGTGACGCAAAGGTCAGGGAAGCAACAGACGCCGTCGGACGTCTGTTGCGCTAACGACAAGGAGGAAGCCAGCCATGAGCGTGAAGACAACCGTCAATATCTCCGGAATGCACTGCAGCCACTGCGTTGCATCGGTTACCGAAGAGCTCCAGGAGCTCGACGGCGTCGCGGCCGTCGACGTCGCGCTGAACAAGGACGGCATCTCCATAGCCACCATCACATCGACCGCCGAGCTGGACCCGGCACAGATCGACGCGGCGATAGCTGAAGCCGGCTACGACGTCGTGGCCGGCGGTTAGGCGTGGACGCCGAAATCCTCGCTCCCGGCACACGCGTCCTTGAACTCGACATACAAGGCATGACCTGTGCCTCCTGCGTTGCCCGCGTGGAGCGGAAACTGGGAAAACTCGAAGGCGTTGACGCCACAGTCAACCTGCCGCTGGAGTCCGCCCGGGTGATCGTCCCCGACGCTGTTTCGGACCAGCAGATTATCGACACCGTGACGGCCACCGGTTACACCGCCTCGCTCAAGGCTGACCGGCCCGCCCCTGACAGGCAACACATCCAATATGCACTGCAGTCGGCACAGCCGGGCGGCGATGACCTGGCAGCGGCAGGGCAGGCTGCAGCCGCGGGCAGCGTCCTGCGGCCGCGTCTCCTCGCAGCGGCCGCCCTGACCCTGCCGGTGCTGGTGATCTCGATGGTCCCGGCGGCCCAGTTCCCGCACTGGGGTTGGGCTGCGCTCGTTCTGAGCGCGCCGGTGGTCAGCTGGGCCGCGTGGCCGTTTCACCGGGCGGCAGCCATTAACGCCCGGCACCTGGCCTCCACGATGGACACCCTGGTATCCATCGGGGTCAGTGCAGCGTTCCTGTTTTCGGCGTGGCAGCTTCTGGCCGATCCGTTCATGACCGCACATCCGGGCATGAACATGAGCGACCACGCCCTGTACTTCGAAGTGGCCGCCGTGGTGACCACGTTCCTGCTGCTGGGCCGCTATCTGGAAGCCAACGCCAAACAGCGCGCCGGCAACGCCCTGCGCGCGCTGCTGAACCTCGGCGCCAAGGAAGCCAGCGTGGTCCGGGACGGGGCCGAGTCACGGGTGCCGGTTGATCTGCTCGTTCCGGGGGACGTCTTTATCGTCCGTCCCGGGGAAAAGATCGCCACGGACGGGTTTGTGGTGGAGGGCCAGTCGGCGGTGGACACCTCACTGATCACCGGCGAACCGGTGCCGGTCGAGGTCGGCGTGGACGATTCCGTGATCGGGGCGACCATCAACACCAACGGCCGGCTGCTGGTCAAGGCCACGCGGGTCGGCAGTGAAACCACCCTTGCCCAGATGGGGCGACTGGTCAGCCAGGCCCAAAGCGGTAAGGCGGCGGTCGCGCGATTGGCCGACCGGATCAGCGCGGTCTTTGTCCCGGTCGTCCTGGCCATCTCCGCGCTCACCTTTGGAGCATGGCTGATTGCCGCCGGGGACCCGCAGCCGGCATTCACCGCCGCCGTCGCCGTGCTGGTGATCGCATGCCCCTGTGCGCTGGGTCTGGCAACCCCCACGGCACTGCTCACCGGGACCGGCCGCGGGGCCCAGCTGGGCATCCTGATCAAAGGCCCGCAGGTCCTGGAAGACACCCGAACCGTGGACACCATCGTGCTGGACAAGACCGGGACCGTCACCAGCGGCAAACTTTCCGTCGCGGCTGTGCAGAGCCTGACCACGGCGGACGGGGACGAGCTGCTCGCCCTGGCCGGGGCAGCCGAAGCCGCCAGCGAACACCCCGTGGCCCATGCCATCGCACGGGCCGCACGCGAACACGCTCCCCTGGCGGCGGTGGCCGACTTCGTCAGCGCCCCGGGCGGGGGCGTGCGCGGCACCGTCAACGGACGCTCAATCGTCGTCGGACGCGCCGGATGGCTCAAGGACAACGGCATCGACACCCCCGCCGAAAGCCTGGAGCATCTGCACGCGCTGGAGGACTCCGGAGCGACCGTGATCTGGGTCGGCGTGAACGGGCAGGCCGCGGGCCTGATCAGCCTCACCGACACCATCAAACCGGGCTCGGCTGCCGCGATCGGCAGGTTGAAGGAACTCGGACTGCGTCCGATCCTGCTGACCGGCGACAACGCCTCCGCGGCGCTGGCCGTTGCCGCGAAGGTGGGCATCCCGGCCGCGGATGTGCTGGCAGGGGTCCTGCCCGAAGGCAAGGTCGAGGCCGTGCGCCGGCTGCAGAAATCCGGCGCGACCGTGGCGATGGCAGGGGATGGCGTTAATGACGCCGCGGCCCTGGCCCAGGCTGACCTGGGCATCGCCATGGGCAGCGGGACCGACGTGGCCATCGCCGCCGCAGACCTGACGGTCATGGGAAGCGATCTGGGGCAGGTCGCGGAAGCCATCGGGCTGTCCCGAAAGACGTTGGCCACGATCAAGACGAACCTGTTCTGGGCGTTCTTCTACAACGCCGTGGGCATCCCGGTCGCCGCGCTGGGCCTGCTGAACCCGATGATCGCCGGCGCCGCGATGGCCGCCAGCTCGGTCCTGGTGGTGACCAACTCGCTGCGGTTGCGCCGCTTCGGACGGACGCAATGAGGTGAAACGCCGCCCACCTGCGGCAGACATGCTGAAGGCCGGTGATGCACAGCCCCCAAGGCAGCACATCACCGGCCTTCAGTAGTTTATTTACCCGCGCGGACGAACGTGACGGCGCCCTTGGAGGCCATCCAGGTCAGCGGGCGGTCTGAGTTTCCGCAACCAGGAACAGCTGACGGATCATAGCCGGAATCCTCGTGTCTCGTTAAATGTAGGCCGAGGGATTGACGGTGGCACCGTTGACTACGACTTCGAAATGAAGATGGCAACCAGTTGACGCCCCGGTCGTACCAACGCCCGCAATCTCTTGGCCCTGCGTTACTGGTTGCCCGATAGAAACACCGATGCTGGCCAAGTGGTTGTATGTGGTCTTCATCCCGTTGCCATGATCCACAACGATCCGGTTGCCACCGCCATATGGGCTCCAGCCCGCCTCGACGACTTTCCCTGAGCCCGCAGCGAACACCGGAGTCGAGCATGCTCCTGTCAGGTCGACGCCAGTGTGCAGTTCGCCGGCAGCTCCGGTGATGGGGCTGACACGGAATCCGTAGGGGGAGCTCACATTCATGGCGGCCAGTGGTGCCCTCAGGCCGCTGGACTGCTCAGTGGGGGCCACCGCATCCGGTGCCACTGGGGTCGATCCTGAAACCGTTCCGGCAGCCTCCACGGGCGACGCCGGTTTAGGAGCCGGCTGGGAGGTCACTGCGGGGCTGTCAAAGGTCAGGATGGCGGTCGGCACTGCGGTAACGGCAGCCTCAACGGCAGGAACTGTGGACGCGGCGGTCCGGTCCGGGGCTCCGGCGCGGCCACCCGGGTCGGCCTGCGCAGCCGAAAGGGCCGTCAGGGCGATCATTCCCGTGACGGCAGCTGTAACGCCCCACTGTTGGCTCCGCAGCAGAATGGCAGCGTCACGCATAAGGGGGCGGCGTGGCCTGGGAGCAGGAAGGGCACGGCGACGGCCGTGTTTGGGCTGGGCAGACAAGATAGTGGTCCTCTCGGCGCCGGCGAAGTTAGCTGTCGGATTCGGACGAGTGGACTGTCCGGCTGCTGGAGGACGCGCGGCAGCGCAGCCGCCAAGTAGCTTCGCCCCAAGGCGCGCTCCGCGCGCGCCGTAAGTGGATCCTCCGCCCCCGCCTTGAGAAATTCATAGTTGTAGGCCGCCGGCGGGGTTTGGCGTAGCGGGCAACACATACCCGCCAGGGGTATGCCTCCCTAGAGTAGCGAACCGTTCGCATAAGTTACAAATCCGTTATTCACTCCACTCGCGGCTGCCTGACCCAAGCAGCGCGCATTGCCCGCACGGTGGCGGGCGGACATCGTGATCGGGCGATCCGGTGGTTACGGGCACTGACCCGGCCGGATCGCGCAACCGATTGGCTGCCCCGCCGTACGCTGGCGCGCATAGAGACCAACCTGTTTTGGGCGTTCTTCTCTAACGCCGTCGGCATCCCGGTCGCCGCGCTGGGCCTGCGCAACCCGATGATCGCCGGCGCTGCGATGGCCGCCAGCTCGGTCCTGGTGGCTACCAACCATGTGCGGTCGCGCCGCTTTGGACCGCCGTTACGGGATGAATCTGCGTCCAACCGGGGCAGAAGTGCTGAAGGGCCGGTGATGCACAGCCCCCAAGGCAGTGCATCACCGGCCCTTCAGTGGCTTACTTACCGGCGCGGACGAACGTGACGCTGCCCTTGGAGGTCATCCAGGTCAGCGGGTGCACTGCGGTTTCGTTCTTCCCGTTCAGGCCCGAGCTGAGGACCTGGCCGTTGCCGACGTAGATTCCTACGTGGCCGGGCTGCATGACCATGTCGCCGGGCTGCGGGTCGGTGACCACGGTGCCGTAGTTCATGAACTGCATGGGACCCAGGTCCCCGACACGGATACCGGCAGCGTTGAGGGCGTTTTCGACCAGTCGGGTGCAGTCCTGGATCATGCCGATCTGGGCGTAGGCGGAGGAAACCATGATGGCGTTGATACCGCCGGCCACGGGCGCGGCTACAGGAGCGGCAGCAGCAGGGGCAACCGTCACCCGCGCCTTCACGGGCGCAGCCGCTGCAGCCACCGCGGGTGCGGCGGACGCCTTGGGCGCCTCGACGGCGGCTGGCTTGGGTGCTTCCACCACCGGCGCCGGGGTGGTCTCCACCGCGGGGCGCTCGAAGGAAATCCGGACCGTTGCGTCCGCACTGAGCGGGGCCTGGACCTGGCTGGCGACTTCCAGTGCCTGAGCCGGCTCCGCCTCACGCTGGGCCGGGGCATCGGCTGCCTGGGCGGCAATGCCACTGGTCAGGACAAGGCCGGACGCCGCGGCGATAACGGCCGCCTGCCGGCCGGCGGCACCGGCGTTTCCGGCGACCGATTTGGACAACACCGCAAGGGCGCTGGTCTGGACAGGGACCGCGCGGTGGCGGCCGTGAGCTTTGCGCATGGGCATGAAAGGGCCTCTCCCACTGCCTGCGAGGTTAGCTGTCGGATTCGGATGGGAGACACCCGGCCGGACCGGCGCCAAAAGCACCAGGCACGGCTTCACCCCAAGACCTGCCCGCAGCAGGCCACTGTTGGTTTCCCCGTCTCTGCCGGACGAAAGTTGCGAACGGATCCCGGGCAGCGGCAGAGTTAGGCAAGTCCGCTCGGGAGTGCCGCATTCGGAGAAACCGGCACGGCTTCGACCGTACTTCACGCAGGCCTCATTTGTCACATTTGAATAACATGAGATGCATATCACAGGACATCTCCTTTCTTCCCGATACCCCCACCCGGTATAGTTTCTGTTGTTGTCAGTGAAGTGGTATGTCCCGGCCGGCCCCTGCGCCCGGCTTTCACAGCCGTTCAATCCCAGCGCCCATTAGTCCTTCGTCAAGGAATGGAAACTGACATGTGTGGAACCGAAAACCGTACCCAGCTGCCGCTTGCTTCCTCCGCGTCCGGGTGCAGCTGCTGCTCGACTGAAGCCGCCCCTGCCCCCACCGCAGCCGCCGGTGCCACTACCGTTGAATTCGCTGTGGACGGCTTGACCTGCGGGCACTGCGTTCAGACGGTCGAGAAGGCCGTCTCTGCCGTTGATGGGGTGGAGTCTGCCTCCGTTGATCTCGTCCCTGGCGGCCGTTCCCGTCTGTGGGTGCAAGGTACGGTTGACGCGGCAGCGACGCGGGAGGCTGTGACTGCCGCCGGGTATACCTTCGTCGGAATCTAATGTCTGCACGTCCCCGGAGCCTCTCCTCGCGCGGGGCATTGTGCTTTCCGGGGAGGAGGGCCGTTCCACAATGACAGCACCCGCAGGTGCCCCCGGGCGGCTTGTGCCGGAAAGCCACCATCCCGACGCCGACGCCGGTAGACGGACATGCAGGCCCGCGCGTTTGAACTAGAAGGAGCGGGCCGGCAGGCACATTCTGCAGGTTTACCCTTGTAGTGAGAACTCTACGGAAAGGAGGAAGAGTCGTGACTCCAGCGCATCGTCGCCTTCTCACGGCCCTCCTCCTGCGGGGAGGGTTCCTGACCGCGGCCCTGGCCATCATTGCCGGCATCTTTGGCATGCACGTCATGAGCGGCGCCCACGACATGCCCCCGGGTTCCTCCATGTCAATGGCAGGCCCAGGGGGGTCGACGCAGCTGCAGACCATGACGGCCAGCCACGTCCACGCCATGGGGACGTCAAGAGGTGTGGCCTCAAATGATCCGGCGGCCGCGGGTTCCTTCTCCTTGTCGTCCTGTGACCCGGCGGGGTCGTGCACCGAGATGTCTGCCGGTGACGCCGCCTGTGTCCTTGCCCCGGGACATACGACTCTCGCAGCTCCACTGCCGGGAACAGCGCCCTACGATCTGCCCGATTTTGGTGCCGCCGCTGCGCTCGGCAGCACCTATGCCTACTCACCGGGCAGCCCCTCCCCCGGTGACCTCTGTATCAGCCGGACGTAAACCACTCCACCGCGCCGTGCCTTCAACCGGCGCCATCGTCCAGCCAGTTAGCCAGCAGCAAATACACCAAACCCTTGGGGTTTGCCGTTGCATGCCCCCTTCCAGGCGGATCCGCCGCCGCTGATACTTTGAGGACCCTGATTTTCATGAAGAAAGCCCTGACCATTTCCGCTGCCGCCATCGCCGCAGCCATCGCCCTCGCCGGATGCTCGGCCGGCTCCGGAACGGGAAGCACCAACGGAAGCAGCATGCCAGGCATGGACCACGGCAGTTCCGGAATGATGACATCCACTGCAGCCCCGTCAGCTTCGGCCACCTTCAACGACGCGGACACGATGTTCGCGCAGATGATGATTCCCCACCACGCCCAGGCCGTGGAAATGAGCGACGTCATGCTGAAGAAGGAAGGCATCCCGGCCGCAGTGACCGACCTGGCCACCAAAATCAAAGCCGCCCAGGGACCGGAAATCGAAAAGATGACCGGCTGGCTTCAGAGCTGGGGCCAGCCCACCGCCGCAGCGACTGACATGGGATCGAACCACGCCATGCCCGGAATGATGGGCGGAGACGACATGGCCAAGCTCGAGGCCGCGCAGGGCGTTGAGGCGGCCAAACTGTTCCTGACCCAGATGATCGCCCACCACGAAGGCGCTGTCACGATGGCCAGGACGGAAACCACCGACGGCAAGAACACTGACGCGGTCCAGCTCAGCAAGGACATCGTCAACGCCCAGGAAGCCGAGATCCAGGAAATGAAGGACCTGCTGGCCACCCTGTAGCCAGCGCCTCAACGGGTGCCGGCTCTCTTCCCCCTGAGGGGGCCGGCACGTCCCCTGTCACCCTTTCCGGTTACCCTGGTCCGCCCGGTTGGCCGGTCCATCCTCTGGAGTTTCCCGTGCCTCTGCACTTTTTTCGCCACCGCCGGCCTGCCGCGGCTCTCGCCGCTGCAGGTGCCCTGCTGTTGACCCTGTCCGCCTGCTCCCCTGGCACAGCCAGCGGGCCCGACGCCGCGTCCCCGGCCGCATCAGGGCTGCCCAGCTCCCATGTCCACGGCCTGAGCGTGAACTCCGAAACCGGGCAGATTCTGCTGGCCACCCATGAAGGGCTCTTCGACATCTCAAAAAACACGGGTGTCAAAATCGGACCCAGCAACGACCTGATGGGTTTCACGACCGCTATGGACGAGGGCGTGTTTTACGCCTCCGGCCATCCAGGCAAAGACTCAACACTGCCCAACCCTCTGGGACTCCTCAAGAGCAGTGACGGGGGAAAGACCTGGGACCAGGTCTCCCGGCAAGGGGAGTCGGACTTCCATGCGCTGACCACGACCAAGTCCGGAATTGTCGGCTTTGACGGGACCATGCGCACCAGCACCGATGGCGCGACGTGGAAGACCTCATCTGCCGGGTTCGCCCCTGCCGTCCTGGCCGGCAGCCCCTACAGCGATACCGTGCTGGCAACGACTCCTGAGGGCCTCCGACGGTCCTCCGATGCCGGGACCTCGTGGACCATGATTCAGGGGGCGCCGGTGATTCAGTTCGCCGCTTTCGCCAGCGCCGCGGAAGCGGCCGGGGTCGCCCCGGACGGCAGCGTCTATCTCTCCGTTGACGGGGGCCTTACCTGGAGGAACACCGGAAAGATTGACGGCAGTGTCCAGGCCGTCGCTGCATCCGAGGGATCCGGGGGTACTCCGTGGATTTGGGCCGCCACGATGAGCGGGCTCGTCGTATCCACCGACGGCGGGGCTACCTTCCGCCCTGCAGACGCCGCCTGACGCTGATGGATATCGGCGGGTTTTTTGCCTCCACCGTTACCTCCGGTGCGCTGCTGATCGCCATCCCCCTGGCAATGACAGCAGGGCTCGTATCGTTCCTGTCACCCTGCATTCTGCCCTTGGTCCCCGGCTACCTCGGCTTCGTCTCAGGCCTGACCGACCCCACCCAGCCGAAAAACCGGCGCCGGGTCCTGACAGGAGTTGGACTCTTCGTCCTCGGATTCGCAGCCGTCTTCACCCTGTACGGTGCCGCGTTCGGTGCGATCGGCTCCTGGCTGCTGCGCTGGCAGGACACACTGATGCGCGGCATGGGCCTGGTCGTGATTCTGATGGGGCTGGCGCTGCTGGGGCTGGTGCCCTGGCTGCAGCAAACCCGCAAAATCAACCTCGAAAGGCGGACCGGCCTGGCCGGAGCGCCGCTGCTCGGCGTCGTCTTCGGGCTTGGCTGGACCCCCTGCATGGGACCGACCCTGAGTGCTGTCCTGTCGCTCAGTGTCACCACCGGCAGCGCCGGGCGCGGCGCGCTGCTGGCTTTTGCCTACTGCCTGGGACTGGGCATTCCCTTTGCCCTTACCGCACTGGGATTGGGCTGGGTCAGCAACGCGCTGACCTTCGTCCGTAAACACATCCGGGCCGTCAACATCGCCGGCGCCGCCCTGCTCATCATTCTGGGCATCCTCATGGTCACCGGAGTCTGGGTCCGCTGGATCTACCAGCTGCAAAACCTCTCCGGGACCTTCCTCACCCCCATCTGACACAGGCGGGGCTTCAAGCACCGCTTTAGCAAGGAGTCGCTATGAATCACCATCTGGACCGTCGCCGCTTCCTGGGCCTATCGGTCGCCACCGCCGCGGCCGCAGCCCTGGCCGCGTGCACTGCGAGCACCAAACCCGCCACCGCGGCGGCGCAACGCATGACGGCCACCGACCCCGCCGTCGCCGACCATGAAGCCGCGCGCCCCTCTTCCGGGAACACCGTCACCCAACCCCTGCAAGCGGCTGCCCTCACTGCCGCGGTGGCAGCCAAGACGATCACCACCTGGGGGTACAACGGCGCACTGGCCGGACCCGCCATCCGCGCGAAGGCCGGGGACCAGTTACAGGTCCACCTGGCCAACGGGCTCAAGGATCCCACCAGCATCCACTGGCATGGACTTGCCTTGCGCAATGACATGGACGGGGTCGCGGGCCTGACCCAGGACCCTGTGGCCGCAGGGGGCACGTTCACCTACGATTTCCGGCTCGCCCACCCCGGCACCTACTGGTACCACTCCCACGTGGAGATGCAGCGCGAACGCGCCCTGTACGGTGCCCTGGTCATCGAAGACCCGGCCGAGGAGCTTGTCTATGACCGGGACTGGGTCATCCTGCTCGATGACTGGCTGGACGGCATCACCGGCACACCTGATGAAGTTGTGCAGGAACTCTCCGGCGGGATGTCCATGTCCGGGTCCATGCCCGGAATGGACCACGGATCCATGGGATCGACTTCCTCCCCCTCGCAAGGATCATCCGGCATGAAACACATGCTGATGGGGTCCCGCAGCGACTTCCTCGGCGGCGACGCCGGTGACGTCAGCTACCCGTACCACCTGTTCAACTCCAAAGCACCGGATGAGGCCGAGACCCTGAAGGCGACAGCAGGAGAAGTCATCCGGTTAAGGATCATCAACGCCGCCGGTGACACCGCCTACCGCGTCGGCATCCCAGGCCAAAAGCTCACCCTCACCCACACCGACGGGTTCCCGGTCCAACACCAGGACGTGGACGCCGTGGTCCTCGCCATGGGTGAACGCATCGACGCGCTCCTCACCGTCCGGGAAGGCTACACCCCGGTCATGGCGCTGGCCGAGGGCAAGACCAGTCAGGCGCTCGGGTTCATCAGCACCGGCACCGGCAAGAAACCACTGCCGGCTGTACTCCCGAACAAACTGGACGGCACCGTCGTCGACGGAGGACAACTGAAAGCCGATCCGAAAGTCACGCTGACAGAAAAAACCCCCGACCGGACCCACGACGTCCACCTCACCGGAAGCATGATGAACTACGACTGGGGCATCAACGGAAAACGCTTCGACATGAACAACCCGTACGGCAACACCTTCGATATCAAGGCAGGCGAACGGGTTGAAGTGAAATTCATCAACGACACTGACATGTGGCACCCCATGCACCTGCACGGCCACACCTTCCAGGTCGCCGGCGGAGGCGCCCGCAAAGACACCATCATCGTCCGGCCCCGACAGACCGTCACGGTGATCTTCGACGCCGACAACCCGGGACAGTGGCTCACCCATTGCCATAACGCCTATCACGCAGAACGCGGCATGATGGCCGTCTTCTCCTACATCAAGTAAGGGCGCCTGGGCCATGAACACCCGTGCCATGACGGAACTGTTTTTCCCCTCCCCCACGGTCAGCGCCTTCCAACTTGGGCCTTTGACGATACGCTTCTACGCCCTGGCCATCCTGGCAGGCATTGTCTTCGGGGTTTGGCTGACCGCACGGCGCCTGCGGGCCCGGGGCGGCACCACGGCCCAGACCCTGGACGTCGTGGCCTGGGCGGTGCCGTTCGGCATTATCGGAGGAAGGCTGTACCACGTCATCACCGACAACCAGCTCTACTTCGCTCCAGGAAGAGACCCTTGGGGTGCGCTCAGGATCTGGGAGGGTGGCCTGGGCATTTGGGGAGCGGTCGCTCTTGGACTGGTCGGCGCGGCGATCGGTGCCCGCCGTGCCGGGGTTCCCTTCACGGCGTTCGTCGACGCTGCTGCCCCGGGGCTGCTGATCGCCCAGGCGCTGGGACGCTGGGGCAACTGGTTCAACAATGAACTCTACGGCCAGGCCACCGACCTGCCGTGGAAACTGCAGATTCATGCCATGAACCAGGCCGCAGGGCAGGCGCTGACCGGACCCGACGGCAGCCCCGACATCATCGGTTACTTCCAGCCGACCTTCCTCTACGAATCGCTGTGGTGCCTGGCCGCGGCGTCGTTGCTGATGTTCCTGGACAGGAAGTATTCACTCGGCGCTGGGTCGGTATTCGCGCTCTACATCATGCTCTACACCGCCGGCAGGTTCGTTTTCGAACTGCTCCGTTCCGATCCTGCCAACACCATCCTGGGGCTGCGGGTCAACACCTGGGTGGCGGCCTTGGTGTTCCTCGCCGGGCTGGTGCTCTTTCAGGTCCGCAGGCGACAGCCGCGCTCGGCAGTCGAGCACGACCAGGGCAGCGCCGCCCAGCCCACTTCCGACATTCAAGGCAAAGGAACACCGCTATGAGCAACGCGGCCAAGCGACGCAGTGAACACCAGGCTATCGTCGCTTCGATCCGGGCACAGCAGACGGCAAAGCAACGCAGATGGAACCTTCTGGTCTACGGCGGCTTTGGCCTCCTGCTGACCGCCATCATCACCGTTGTCGCCATGACGGTGACGGGTTCCGTCCAGGAACGCAACCGGGCCGCCGAAGAAGCCCGCAAACCCATCGAAGGCATCCAGACGTTCACCGACCTGTCCCGCAACCACGTCCAAACAGCTGTGGATTATCCGCAGGAACCCGGCGTGGGAGGAGACCACGCAGGTATCTGGACGAACTGCGGCATCTACACCACCCCCATCAACGAACAAAACGCCGTCCATTCACTTGAACACGGTGCCGTGTGGCTGACCTACAAGCCCGACCTTGCCGCCGGCGACATCGCAACACTCACAGGCCTCGTCCGGGACAAACCGTACGTACTCCTCAGCCCCAACCCGAACCAAACAGCCTCGGTAAAGGCAACGGCATGGGGAACACAGCTCGAACTCACGGCAGCCGACGACACCCGTATCCCCGTATTCCTCCGCGCCTACGCGCAATCCAGGAACGCACCCGAACCCGGCGCCGCCTGCACCGGCGGAACCAACGGCTGAGCCGCCCCACAAAGGACCATCATGAAAAACTACCGCAAACCAAAACAGCAGAACGATTACCAGTCACGCTATCGGCGGCACCGGCGGCTGGTCCGCACCGGGCAGGTCCTCATGGCCCTCGGCGCCCTCGTGGCCATCGCCCACTGGATAGCACACCTCGCACCCACAGGGCAGGGACCGAGCACCATGGAGGACATCTTCATCGGCTACCCCACCGGCGCCTTACTGCTGCTTGCCGGTGCTGTCATGGCCGGACGCGCCGAGACGAAATAGCACCGGCATGCCGCCCCTGGATGTAGTCCTGACCTCCTGGACGATAAACTGGCCAGCTCTGGCCATGCTGACCACGGCCGCACTGCTTTACGCCCGCGGCCTCCGGGCCGCCCGGCAACGATTGGTCCGCTGGCCGTTGCGGCGCACCGCAACCTTCTACGCCCTGGGCCTGGGCAGCTTTGCGGTGCTGAGCTTCGGATTCACCGGCGTGTACAGCCACGATCTGCGCTGGGTCTTCACCCTGAAAATCACCTCATACCTGTTCATCGTTCCGCTGCTGGTCACGGCCGGCAAACCCCTCACCCTGGCCCGGGCAACCCTGGGGCCCGACGGCGCGGCCAGGCTGGACCGGTTCCTGGCGCATCCGGTGATGCGGGCACTGGCAAACACTGTGGTCGCCGCGCTGCTGGGCCTTGGCATTTTCACCCTCTTCCTGACCCCCCTGTTCTTCCCCTTGCGGACCGACCCGTTCTGGGACATGGCCCTCACCGTTCTCGTGCCGCTCACCGGGATGCTGATGGTCGTGCCCATCATCGAAGATGCCTCCTCCAAAACCGTCAGCGCGATGATCATCGTCGAATTCATCTACGTCTTTATTGAACTGGTCGCCGATGCCGTGCCCGGGATCATGATGCGGATCAGCCCCCAGATCCTGGACGGTGCCACGCAGGGCCTCACCGGGCATGCGGGCTGGCTCCCGGGACCGCTGCGCGACCAACAACTCGCAGGTGACCTGCTGTGGTTCCTGGCAGAAGCGGTCGACGTGCCACTGATCATTCTGATGTTCGTCCGCTTCGCCCGCAGCGACCGGAATGAGGCACGTTCGTACGACATCCTCACCGATGACCAGCTTGAGGCTCTGAACCGCGAACACCTGAACGGCCCCCACCGCCCCCAGGGCCCGCCCTGATGCCCGCGGCCATGCTGCCTTTACACAGTTCCCGAACGCGCGGGAACTCCACCGCCTGCCACGGTGAGCCACCAGCCACGTTATCCAGGCGGCCTCGCGAAGGAACACTCCCAAACTTTCCGGCCCCAACACAAGGGCAGCCCGGAGGGCTGTTCCCCTCCCAAAGTGACTGCGAACCGGGCCCCACTCAAAACAGCAAGGGACGATCGTGCACATAGTCAAACCCCCTCTCCTCATTCGGCCTGACCAGAGGACGGCCGCTGCTGTCCTGACACGGCGAAGGCTGATCGCCACCGCCCTCCTGGGCGCGGCGGGCATCACAGCCCTGGCAGGATGCGGCTCCAATGACGCCCTGGCCGAACAAGCGAAGGTGGGCGATAACAAGAACTACATCGCCGGGGACGGGTCCGTCACCGAATATGCGCCCGCCCAGCGGACCCCACCGGTCAAATTAACCGGCAAACTCTACGACGCGACGGTGATCAGCTCAGCGGAGTGGGCAGGCAGAGTTGTCGTACTCAACTTCTGGTACGCCGCCTGCGCCCCCTGCCGCCTCGAGGCCCCCCGCCTCGAGGCCCTCTGGGAGCAGTTTCAACCCGACGGAGTCCGGTTCTACGGCGTCAACATCCGGGACGAGGAACAGGCAGCGACCGCTTTCGAGCGGACGTTCGGGATCACGTATCCGAGCATGCAGGATAAGGATGGCGGGATTTTACTGGCCATGGCAGAGTACGTCCCACCCCAGGCAGTACCTTCCACCCTTGTCCTGGACAAGCAGGGACGGGTTGCCAGCAGGATCCTCGGCCTGGCTGACCAGGGCACCCTCAAAGCCCTGATCCTCAGCGCACAGGCTGAATGAGAGCAGACGGGGAAACAGTCAGTGCTGAGGAAGGCCGGCACGGGAAGGAGCATCTCATGACACGGTCCCACAACCTGGGCTCGGCCGCCCCTTGCAGGAAGCCGCTTTAGGAGAGCCCGGATGTCCAGACGGTGATGGAAGCTGAGGAAGAACATGTGGCGCACGGATGAGGGGTCCCTGCTGGACGTCGTTGTGGACCGGGCCGCGATGGAGGCGCGGCTCGCGGACTGCACAGCAGTGGAGCGGGTCTGGGTCCTCACCCTGCTGGGTAATGGGCATGAAGCGATCAGGGAAGGCCGCGCGCTCGTTCAAACCGAGGCGGATCCTTTCCACGCTTTACTTGTCCTGGCCCATGCCTACCAAAGGACGTACCAGTGGAGGGAGGCCGCGAGGCTGCACGAAGAAGCCCTCCGGCTGGCCCGTACCAGAACCAGGGAAGCACTCGTGCGCCATCAAATAGGCAGGCGCCTCTTCGACGAAGGTCTTTACACAGCCGCCGCAGCGGAATTTGACTGGGCCCAGGACCTGTACCGCCATGCCGGAAGGACACGCCAAGCCGAAACAAGTGGACAAGCCAGGAACCGCGCCTTGGATGTTCATGCACAGGCTATGTCCCTATAAGTCCAGCCTCGCTGACCCCACGGCGAGCCTTCACGGCCTAGAGAAAGGAGAAGCCACCGCCAAAACACTGCAGGCCGGCAAACACAGGCGCTGCGGCAACATGACAGTCAGCATAACCAATCAAAGGAGAAAGAAATGACACACGGCACAACCCACAAGCTCCTGGATGCCTACCCCAAGGACCTGGGCGGCATCGACCCACACAAACTCGCCGAATGCATTGCAGCCTGTTACGACTGCGCCCAAGCCTGCACTGCATGCGCAGATGCCTGCCTCAGTGAGGACATGATCGCAGAACTGGCCAAGTGCATCCGCACCGACCTGGACTGCGCCGACCTCTGCGCCACAACAGGAAACATCCTCTCCCGCCACACCGGCTACGACGCCAACATCACCCGCGCCGTGCTCCAGGCCTGCGCTACCACATGCAAAGCCTGCGCCGACGAATGCGAACACCACGCCAGCATGCACGAACACTGCCGGATCTGCGCCGACGCCTGCCGACGCTGCGAGACAGCCTGCAACGAACTCCTCGCCTCACTCGGCTAAGTCATACCCGCAGCGGCGGGGCGGGCTGTCACGCCGCCCCGCCGCTCACACGACGCTGCCCGGGCAGCGGTTGACTGGTCCCTGGTGACCGCTCATGTCCGAGATGCGGCCGGGCTGGGCAGAGCTTGCGCGTCGTTTACCTTGACCACCAGTACTGCGATGAGGGTGGTGACCGGGATCGCCAGCACCAGACCCACAGAGCCAACCAGGGTGCGAACCACCTCCTCTGACATCTCGGCACTGGTCAGCGTCTCCCCCAGAGGACGGCCGCTAAGCATCACAATAATCAGGATGGGCAAGGCGGCTCCAGCGTAGGCGAAAGCAATGGTGTACACCGTCGAGGCGATATGGTCGCGGCCGATGCGCATGGCTGATGAGAAGAGGTCGCGCGCCGTCGTTTCCGGGGCAAGCTCGTGAAGTTCCCACACGGCCGATGACTGCGCGATCGTGACGTCGTTCAGCACCCCGAGCCCGGAGATGATCAGCCCGCACAGGATGACCGCGGAGATCGAGATGCTGCTGGAGATGCCGGACAGGGTGGAAGTTTCATAACCTGTTTTCCCCCATAGGTTCGCCGCATCCGTAGACCATGCGGCCAGCAGCGCTGTGATTCCGAGGCCGGACATAGTGCCAAGCAGAGCCGTGGACGTGCGCGCGGAAAACCCGTGGGCGAAGTACAGCATGCCCATCATGATCACCGTCGATCCCACAAGGGCAAGCAGCACAGGGGGTTTGCCCTCTGCCAGGCCCGGCAGCATGAACGTTGCCAGAACCGCGAACGCCCCGACGAGCCCCATGAGTGCACGCAGCCCGCGCCAGCGCGCCACGATAACCACCACGACGGCATAGAGCATGGCCAGCAGCAGGATAGGAACCGTGCGGACAAAATCCACAAAAATGTAGCGTGGAGCCGCCGGGCTGGAAGCCACACCAGGGGAAGCCGACAGGTCCACATAGGCGATGTTGTCCCCCGCTTTGACTCCATGGGACTTTGCCACATCAGGATTAATGATCACTTTCACAGGTGTGCCGCCCTTGTCCGGTTCGGTGAACGCAAAAACGCACTCCGTGCCTGCCTGAACCTGACTGCCCTGGTCGACTTCCTGAACGCAACCTTCCTGCACCACCCGCTGAATTCTGCCGCTCTCGAACATGGCCCCGGGGGCACTGGAATAAGGGTTGTTGAGGGTGATGCCTTCCCTGCTGCCTGATGGCCACATCCAGATCATGGCCACTAATGTCAGCAGCGCCAGCGGAACCAGGATCGCCAGAAGTAACCGGTTGGCCTTCCAACGGGAGCCCGTCACACCAGACGATGAGCCGTGCCCGGCACGAGGGCCCGCTTGTCCCCCCGCCATCAGGAGCTAACCCCGCATGGGAAATCTTTCGCGGCCCGCTTCGGGCGGCGTCCTTGGCATTCGTCCGATACGTCAACCGCCGGCTCGTCGACGCAACTCCTCCACAACAAGGATGCCAACGCCCGGATCACGAAAGCTTCCGTCCCCTCACTGTCCGTAGAACAGCGGCAGTCACTACTCCTCCGGCCATGATGACGAGACTGGCCGTGCCAGTGTAAAACAGCGGCGACGCAATAGCAGGAACCTCCCGTCCAGCGTCCGCAGCTGTACTCAATGACAGCCAGTACCCGGCAGTCGCTGCAGTCCACACAGCACCGGCCACGCAAACAACCCACGTCACCGGCGAGAGCCGGCGGCGGCCAGTTCCATACGACAGAGCGACCGCGAGTACAGCCACTCCCGCTGCTGCCAAAATCAGTCCCGCGAACAGAAACCGGCCCGCCAGGATACCGACGAGGATGCATGCCGCAGAGACCAGGACCGACCGCCTGGACCACAGTGGCATGCCCCCCTGAGGGCCGGGAACGGGAGAACCATGAGCTCGCTGCTGGAGGCTTTCATCCCGATTAGTCATGTTTTCCTTGCTTGCCACTGCTGCAACGTCCCAAAAGACCAACGGCTAGAGCGGGCGCGTGCAATCCATAATTCTCCATGACGCATAACACCGGCGTCACGAAGAACTCTACCGCCGCTGGTTAACGACGCCCAATAAGGGTGCTTCCAAGGCCAGACAGGACCCGAACCGTTGGCTGTGACAGGGAAGGCCGGTCTGGCTGTTGTTCACGCGGATCCCATGCGAGGACTTGCCGCCTCGGGCACTGACGGACTGACACTGGTGCACTGCAGGACGTTAACGCAGGCCCTGGAACCAGCCGTTTCGCAGGATTGCAAGCCGAGGCAGGGGCTGTCTTGGCGGCTGGAGGCGTTCACACCGATGCTCGATGCCACGCCGGAGGATACGAAGGCACTACGGAATCAACGCCATGCCCCCGTGCTATCCGAAGCCTTAACCCCTCCAGCGGCGGCGGCCCACTAATCACCTCGATTCGGAGCGCAGTCCTGTCTGAGCCGTGACCGGGAAAGGATTTCCTTCAGCACGGTTACGCTGGATGGGTGTTCTCGGCATTCCTGCGCCTCACCCCAAACCAGCCACTCCCGGCACGGCCAATGCCGTTTCTCAAACGGCCCACACCCCAGGGACCGCTAGGGCCACCACGTTTCCAGAGGAGCTGGCCTTGAATTACCGGTTCCTGCTGACAAGGCGCTGGCTGGGCTTCCTGGTCCTTGCCGTTGTTGTCGCGGCGGCCTGCGCAGGGTTGAGCAAATGGCAGATGGATCGGCGGAACCAGGCCGTTGCCGAAATCCGGCGGGTCCAGCAGAACTATGAAAAACCTCCCGTGCCGTTCGAGCAGGTGAGGCAGTACTTTTCGGTGTCTGATCCGGAAATGAAATGGACAACGGTGGCCCTTAGTGGTCGTTATCTGCCCCAGGATCAGCGGGTTGTCAGGAACCGGCCAAACAATTCCGCGCCCGGTTATGAGGTTCTTGTTCCCTTCCGACTCGGGACAGGCGAAACGGTGATAGTGGACAGGGGGTGGCTCCCCATTGGGAATCTGAGGTCCGGGTACCCGGATGTTGTCCCACCTCCACCGGAGGGAAATGTTGAGGTTGTGGTCCGGATCAAACCGTCCGAGCAGGCGCTTGAGGGCAGGACGGCGCCTGAGGGTCAATTGCCGAGTATCGCCCTGCCTGTCTATGCCCAGCAGTTGGAGTACCCGGTGTTGACCGGCAGTTACGGGGTGATGGCTTCCGAGTCGCCCGCGCCCGATGTATCGCCGCAGCAGCTCTCCATGCCCGTTGTTCAGGAAGGATCGAACCTTTCGTACGCGATGCAATGGCTTACTTTTGGAATACTTGCCTTCGTCGGCTTCGCGCACGCGGCCCGCCAACAGGCCCGGATTGCCAAGGAGGAACACGAGGACCAGAGGCAGAGCGACTCCCGCGGCCCGGCTTTGCAGCTCCGCCGGGAGGACAAAGCCCGCAATCGCAACACTTCCGATGACGAAGAGGACGCCCTGCTGGACCGGATGGGCCTATGAAGGACACCGCGGGGGTTCCCGGGGCGGGACACTCTCCACCGCCGGCCTCAAGCGGGCGACCGACGGCGGCTCGTCGGCGCGGACGAACCTGGCGACCTTGACGGTCATTAAAGTGGCGGCAGGACCGCCGTTCGTTATTCCCGGTCAGGCCCGCTGAGGACCCGGCTGTCACCGACGTAGATCCCGAGGTGGCCAGCTGCATGATGATGTTACCCAGTGGAAATCAAGATGGCGTTTCCGAACTTCATCGGGCTCATGTCTTCGACAGTGGATGCCGGCAGACATTCAGGGTGGTTCCCACCATCCGGTTGCAGTCCGGGATCATTCCGATCTGGGCGCGGGTGACAACGTATGCCGCGCAGCTTCGAGCCAGCGGCGGATCCCTTCGAGGTGGTGGTGGATGAAGCGTATGGCGCTTCTGGCCGTCAACCGGGCCGTATGTTGTTGGGGACGCAATACGATCTGTGCAAGGCGGGGCACTTGTCGCCCTCATCCGGTATGGTCTTGGTGGCCCGAGTTCCGGGACCGACGCTGCACCAAGTAAAAGATTCCTCCGGCCACACTGAGCAGCGCCCCGGCGATGCCCACCGTCAGTGGGGCATTGTCATTATTTGGCGGTCTGAACCGGTCCCCCTCGACATCGGCCGGGCGCGTTGCGGGAGGGGAGCTGGCAGCCGCCGGGGAAGTTGTTGACGGCACGGGAGCGCCACCGCCGTGGTTCATCCCGGGCATGCTGCTGCCTGAGTCAGCTGAGCAACCGGTCAGGGCGATAGCGGCGGCAACGGCGACCGATGGGATGGTCATGTGCTTCTTGTTCATGGGTGTTGTCCTGACAGATCAACGACGCAGGAGCCGCGCCGTTAGGCATGTAGCTGAAAAGGGATGGAAAAGCTGAGGCTTTCGGCGATGCCGTTTGCTTGCGGCAGCTCAAGATACAGGTCGCTCCCTGAAGGGGTTTCCCGGCCAGCGCGGCGGTTTCCGGTCATCATCCGTGGACCCGGTGCGGCATAAGTTCACCCGTGGAGACCTTCCTTGGTTCACCTGCTGTCTTCCTGCCCGAGGCACTTTCTTGTTGCCGGGATCTTTCCTACCGGAGCGGAAAGATCCGCCAAGACCGTTGCCGAGGGGATCTGGTCTGGATTCATGAGAATTTCGGTGGCAGGATCACGGCCAAAGGTCGTCAGTGTCCACACCGTATCCCCTTCCTTAATCAGCCAATCGATCCCGTTGACGCTCACGCACCTGTCCGTGGTAGGGCCGGGAACGTTGACGCCGCAGCGGAGGATCACCCGGGAGGGATCTCCCCATGCGGCTGTGGCTTGACTGTTGGTCTTGCGCGATGTCGCGTCCCCGACAGTATTGGGCAGAGCCACCATCATCGGCGCGCAGGCCGGGTTTGCCGCGTCCTTCGCAGAGTTTACGTCCACTATCTGGGAGCACGCCGTAAGGACAACACCCGCGGCCGCCGCCCAGATGCCGAACCTGCCGAAGCGCCCGGCCTGGGAGGTAATTGTGTGCAGCAGGCGCATCTCTACACTCTAGAGGATGCCGGGGGCACGCGCGTTTCAGGTCTTGCCGCTCTCAGAGGCAGGGCTTTGGTCTGGCCGCAACTGAACCGGGGCAGGGCGGGCTGCCGGAAGTGCACCGGGACCCCGCCAGCGGCAAAAGTGAGCAGACCCCAGCGTGAAAAGGGTTCCCGGGAGCCGGCCTTCCCAGCCTCCGACATCGCGGAGCAGCCCGTTGAGCCACCTAGTACCGGCAGGTGCCCGAAGTGCACGGTACTTTCGGCGCCTGCCGCTACTCTTATACGTGCCAGTGCTTTTAGCGAAAGGAGGACTCCATGACTGTGGCCCGATTCGGCCCTGTCCTGTCGTCTCTCCGGCGGGCGGGCTTGGTGACCGTTCTTCTGTCCCTTGCTGCCGCTATGCTGGCTCTGCACACATTGGCCGGCGCTCATGCCACGGCGGCCGATACCCCCGTGTTGGGGGGCCCAAGCATCGCATCCATCGCCGATAGCGCTCACTCCCCCGTTTCGGTTTCTGGTGGGAATGAAGCCGGCGGCCGGTCTTCCTGCTTCATTGCGGCCGATTGCCCCGATATGTCACACAGGGGCTCGAGCTGTGTCCTCTCCGCAGCCAAAGCTTCCATGTCGGCGCAGCCACCGGTTGCAGCGTTTGACACCAGGTCCGTGCCCAGGACCGATGCCGCGCGCCTCCACTATGTGTATCTGGGTGCTGCGCCGTCGCCCGGTGACTTCTGTATCAGCCGGACATAAAAACACTTAGCCGGAGATAAAACGCTGTCCCGACGCGGCCTCGGGACAGCTGCGGCACACCCACGGCCGCGCCCGCACTGCTCAGACTTCGAAACCGGGCCCAACCCCCATACAATCAGGCCCACTCCAGACCGGGATCGCAGGTTCCTAGGGCACTTAGTGCATCATCACTCTTCACCACGCCCGGGGCCGCTGTCGCACCCCATGCGCGGGCTTCAGCGTCCGGCAAGCCCGGGGAGTGGCATCGTCTCTACCGCTTGGTCCCGCTGGGGTGCGGCTTTCCGGGTCGCAGGCAGGGAAGAGACCTTCTCGGCGCGGCACAGGAGGCCCCGCGCCGTCCGGACCCTATCCGCCACATACCCGGCATTCGGGTTTCCGTCCCGGGCTACAGTGCCCTGCGGGCGGACCGGACAAATCGGTAACCGGGCACAACCCGTGTGTGTGGTCACTACCGGCGCCCGAGGACCGGGTTTATTTCAGCAAACATAAGAAGTGGAGAAAGGAAAGGTTATGAGCGACATTCCACCGACTGGGCGGTGGTCCGGCGCGGGAGTAGGTTTGCAGGGGAAGCTGCTCGGTTTTGTGGCAGCCAGCGTCCTGGCGGGTGTTCTGGTGGCTGGCTTGCTGGTGCCTGGTGCGGCGGTGGCAGGGGCGGCTCTGAGTGGCTCCAATGCGCTGTTCGCCAGTTTGCCGGCCGAACTGGCGGTCGAACCTCCTTCACAATCCACGAAGGTCCTGGCCTCGGACGGGCAGATTATTGCCACCTTCTACGCGGAGAACCGCTCCAGTGTTCCGCTTGATGAGATGTCTCCCTACCTCAAGGACGCCATCGTGGCGATTGAGGACAGCCGGTTTTTCGAGCACGGCGGAGTCGACGGGCAGGGTATCCTGCGCGCCCTGACACGCAACCTCGCCACCGGTACCCGGCAAGGCGCCTCCACACTGACCCAGCAGTATGTCACCAATGTCATCAACGAATCCCTGGCCTCTTCGGGCCGCGAATCCGAAATAGTCCTCAACGGGCAAAAGGAAATTGGCGACAAACTGCGGGAGATGAAGCTGGCCATCGCCTTGGAGAAAAAGTTCTCCAAGGAACAGATCCTTGAGGGGTACCTGAACATTGTCTTCTTCAATCGGGACGCCTACGGCGCCGAAGCTGCGGCCCGGTACTACTTCAACACGACCGCGAAGGAATTGACCCTGCCCCAGGCGGCCCTGCTCGCCGGGCTGGTGAACAGCCCGAGTTTCTACGATCCGGCCGTGAACCCGGAACAATCCATCGCCCGCCGGAACCAGGTCCTGGGCAACATGCTAGCGCAAGGGAAAATACAACAGGCAGAGTATAACGCCGCGGTCGCGACCGGACCCGACCTGCAGCTCACCCCCTCCCGGCAAGGCTGCGCCGGAGCCCGGATGGGCCCTTACTTCTGCAACTATGTTGCACGGCTGGTGCTCAACGACCCGGCCTACGGCTCCGACGTGGCGGAACGGGAAAGGAGGCTATACCGTGGCGGCCTGACGATCACTACCACTCTGGACAGCAGGCTGCAGCACGCAGCGCAACAGCAGGTAGATGCCACTGCCGGGCCAAACCCTGGCAAATGGGGTGCGTCCCTTGTCACCGTGCAGCCAGGAACCGGGAAGATCCTGGCCATGGCCCAAAATACCGTGTACCTGCCGCAGGACGGGAAATTCGACACCCAGCTGAACTTTAATGTGGACGCCAAAGACAGCGCCGGAAACGACCTTAATGGGGCCGGCGGCTTTCAACCTGGATCCACCATGAAACCGTTCACATTCGCCCAATGGCTAAACGAGGGCAAAAGCATCACCGCGACAGTGGATGCGTCCAAACGCGTCTACCCTATCGGTTTCCCTTGGAAATCGACGTGCGGGAAGGTTTCCGGCGCCTACAGCACGGCCCAGAAAGCTGCCCGCCTAGATGCGGCGGACGACCTCCAGAATGCCGAGGAAGGGTTCTACCGGCCCATGCCAGTAAATTACGGGCTGTACAACTCCATCAACACCGCCACCTTCGCCTCGGCAGCCCAACTGGACTTCTGCGGAATCCAGAAAGTAGTCGACGCCCTGGGGGTACGCAGCGGCCTGGACAGCACACCCGTGAACATTCATCAACTCGGCAATCTCCTGGGAGCCACCGGCGTATCACCTCTCAATATGGCTAACGCCTACGCAACATTCGCCAATGACGGGCAATACTGTGAACCACGAGCCCTGGTCCGCATCACCCAGGCCGACGGAAGCGAACTCCCCGTCCCCGGAACCACCTGCCGCGAGGCCCTCAAACCGGACGTCGCCAAGGGCGTGAACTACGTGCTTCAAGACGTCCTCAAACGAGGCTCCGGCGTATACATCACACCTAAAATCCCCGCCGGGATACCAGCCGCCGCTAAAACGGGTACTTCAAACAACAACGGCGCCACCTGGGTGGTGGGTTACACCCGAGGACTTGCTACAGCCTCCTTCTTCGGGGACGCGCTGGAGGGACAACAACGTGCAGGACAAAACGTAACAATCAACGGCAAATTCTACAAAGGTATCGACGGGTACATGATCGCCGGCCCACAGTGGGCAAATTACATGTCCCAGGTCGCCGCCCTGTACTCCACGGAAGCGTTTCCCGAACCGCCCGAAACGATGCTCAAGAACCAGCCCTCAAGCCCACCAACCACGGCCGCGAGGCCGACGCCATCGATCTCGCCGTCCCGCTGACCCCCGGTCGCAGAGGGCGGTGGCGGGGTGGCAGCGCTCATGGTAACCCGCCCGCGACACAGCAATTTCGCTGCCGCCTGAATGTCGGCGGGCCGGCTCGGAGCGCCTGCGGACCACCCCATCGATCCAGCCTCAGTCGTCAGTTTGGCAGAGACACCGTCACAGACAGAAAGGACTTTCGTGTCTGGAAGTTCACCTAACCCGGAACCCTGCCTGCAGGAGGCCACGAGGGCGGCTGCGCCTGCTCTTGGATTCAAGGAGATGCTGCGGTGGGCTTGGACGCAGCTGACCAGCATGCGCACGGCGCTGTTGCTGCTGCTCCTGCTGGCGGTGGCCGCAGTGCCGGGCTCGCTGTTCCCGCAGCGACCGGTCAATGCACCCGCTGTGGCGCGGTATCTGAAGGACAACCCTGCTGTCGGGCCGGTTGTCGATACCCTCCAGCTTTTTGACGTGTACACGTCGGTGTGGTTTTCGGCCATCTACCTGCTGCTGTTCATTTCGCTGATCGGCTGCGTACTGCCCCGGGCCAGGGCGCACTACAAGGCCCTGCGCTCCAGTCCGCCACGAACGCCACGACGGCTGTCCCGGCTGCCCGAGTACGGAACCATGGTCCTCCCCGCGGACGCGGGAACCTCCGCGGCGGCCGCCATCAGCGATGCCGCGGCAGTGTTGAAGAAGCGGGGATACCGGGTCGAGGTCCGCGATCTCGATGGCAACCGGCCTTCCTTGGGAGCCGAGCGCGGTTTCCTGAAGGAGGCAGGGAACCTGGTCTTTCACACCTCGCTGATCGGCGTGCTGGTCTGCGTGGCGGTCGGGGGCATGTTCGGCTACCGGGGACAAAAGATCATCGTTGAAGGCGACAGCTTCATCAACACCCTTGTCAGTTACGATGCTTTCACGCCCGGGACAAACTTCAACCCCGCGTGGCTGGAGCCCTTTGGCGTCACCTTGGATAAGTTCGAGGTCCGCTTCGACCGGGAATCGAAGAAGCAGTTCGGCCAGCCGATCGACTTCACCGCCGCCCTGACCACCAAGGACGGCGCAGGCGCGCCGCCGCGCCAGCAGATCCTGAAGGTCAACGATCCGGTCTATTTCGGTGAAACCGGCATGTTCCTGGTCGGTAACGGCTATGCCCCAGTCGTGACGGTCAAGGACGGAACCGGTAAGACGGCCTTCAGCGGCCCGGTCGTGACCGTCCCGAGCGACGGTGTTTATACCTCCTCAGTGGTGATCAAGGCTCCGGACGCGGCCCCGTCCCAGCTGGGCTTCGTCGGGTTCTTCCTGCCCTCGGCGGTCAAGAACGACCAGGGTATCTCCTACAGCTTCGACCCGGACCCGTTAAATCCTCAGTTAAACCTGAACTCCTACTATGGGAACCTCGGCCTGGACACCGGCGTGCCGCAAAACGTCTACGTCCTCGACGTAAAAAAGCTGACACAGCTGAACGGCCGGGACCTGCCGGCCGGCGGCATCACCCTTGCCCCCGGCGCCACCTACACCCTTCCGGACGGGAAGGGCAGCATCAGCTTCGACGGGCTCAAGCGCTACATCGGCGTCGATGTCCGGTCCACGCCCGGCCAGAGCGGGGTTCTGGTGTTTTCGCTGCTGGCCGTCGCCGGCCTCATCACTTCCCTCTACGTGAACCGCCGCCGTGTCTGGGTCAGGGCGGGAACCCACGAAGACGGGCGCACCATGGTCGAATACGGGCTGCTGGCCCGCGGCGAAGACCACCGGCTGGCTGCGGAGGCAGCCGCCGTCCGGGGATTGCTCAGCCATAGGTGGCTGAGCAATTATTCGCCTGCTAATTGCGCCGCCACAGCCAATCCCTCTTCCTCCAGCACCACGGACCGGTAAACGATTCCCTTGAATGAAACCTTGGGCCAGTACAGCGAGGGTTCCTGAAATGGCGGGTGGCGTACCCGAGCACGAGCAGGACAGCCCAGCCGATGCTCGGACTGAGCGGAGCGGTCCCGAAGCTCCGGCCGGTCATCTGACGTCCGCTGCCGCCACCCAACCAGCCGCCGCAAGGGCCCGCCCAGCGGCCGACGGCCGAATGCTTTACGCCCCGGAGCGGCGGGTCTCTGCCCGCGTCGCCGTTGCGCTGACGGTACTGTGCGCCGTCATTCACGGCGCCGGGGTCGTCTCGCGCGGCCTGGGTGCCGCCGGCGTGCCATGGGGCAACATGTACGAGTTCCTGAGCACAGGCGCCTTCGTGGCAGCGGCCGTGTTCCTGCTGGTGCTGATCCGCCGGGACCTCCGGTTCCTGGGCACTTTCGTGGTGGGACTGGCGATCATGATGCTGGTCGCGGCCTCGGTGGCGTACTGGACGCCCGTAGGCCATCTCGTCCCGGCACTTCAGAGCTACTGGCTCATCATCCACGTATCCATCGCCGTACTGTCCTGGGCGCTCTTCACCCTGACCTTCGCGATGTCCGCCCTGCAGCTGGTGCAGTCCCACCGCCAGAAGGCACTGGCCCGCGGTGGACCCGACAAGCTGGGCTTCATACGCCACGCTTTGCTCAGACTAGAACCTGGACCCGGGGATCGAGTCAATACTGGTTATGAGGATCAAATCCGGTTCGCTGACCGCTGATCTTGCCGCCGCCGTGGCCGGGTACGCTGCTGGCCCTGATGGCCTGTGGTTTCTCGCCAAGGGCTTGTTCCCCAACGGAGACTTCTTGCCCGCCGTCAGAGTCGGTGACGCGGGCTCCCAATTAGCCGGGGGCCTACTGCCCTCCGTTGTCGCCTCATTCGAACGGGAACTTGGCCACCGGCCCTCCCAGCGCTGGCAGGCGCCTTGGTCGCCATTGCCGCCAACGTCATCGCCCTCTGAAGCGAAAAACAAAGCCGCCCCCTAACGGCGCCACGAGCAGGACGAACGACCCAGGAACCCCGAGCAAGGCTTCTAGGCCTACTGGAAGTGTTCGAGTCAGCATGATTGGCCCGGTGCTCCAACAGAATGACGTACACCGTAACCGGACATGAAGCTAGATTGAGGCAGTGCATATCCGTTTCGTCTGCGATATCACACCAAGTTGCCGCGGAGCGGCCTTCGGAGCATCTCTGACCCGCACGTCCATGACCTTCCCAGCGAACGGGGTCGCTACCTGTTTCTTATCGCTGCGGTTAGGCTAATCCAGCCCAGAGGATGCCTCCACCGATACCCACAAAAAGCGTTAGGGCTGCTCCTGCTATGGCAACCCGGGTGGGCCAGGCCCGGGGGCTGAAGTCACCGGCTCCGGGTGAATCGGGTGAGGCGGCGCGGAAGGCGGGGGCGAGCCAGCGGAGGTAGTAGAAGAGGCTGGCGACCGTGTTGAGTGCTGCGAGGGCGGCAAGCCACCAGAAGCCGCCATCCCAAGCTGCGGTAAAGACGGCCAGTTTGCCGAGGAAGACTCCCGTGGGTGGGGTCCCGACCAGGCTGAGCAGCGCCACAACAAGTGCTACGGCGTGCCATGGCCGGGCCGTGGATAACCCTTCGTAGCCGCGGAGTTCGGCGCGATCCGGGTGGGCCCCGATGATGGCGAAGGCAGTGAGGTTACTGGCGGCATAACCGGCCAGGTAGATCAGCAGGGAGGGCAGGGCCAGCGGAACCGCTCCTGCCACGGCGACGGGCATGAGCAGGTATCCGGCCTGGCTGACCGTGGACCAGCCCAGCAGACGCCTGGGATTTGTCTGGGCGAAGGCGGCGAGGTTTCCCAGTGTCATGGTGACCGCCGCGAACAGGGCGACCAGCAGCGGCCACGCTACGGTTCCGGGTATCTGCTCCAGCAGACGGTAGGCGGCCAGGATCCCGCCGATTTTCGGCACCGTGGTGGCGAAAGCGGCAGCCGCGGTCCCGGCCCCTTCGGCGGCATCCGGAACCCAGAAGTGGGCGGGAACGGCTCCTGCCTTGAACATCAGCCCGGCCAACACGCCCACCAGCCCCACACCGGTTATCGCCCCTGCGGCATGTTCGAGCCCCGACCGGAGGCCGGCGTAGGACGTGGTTCCGGCGGCGGCATAGAGCACGGCGGCGCCGAGCATGAGCAGGATGCCGAAGAATGCGCCCTGCAGGTAGGTCTTGAGCGCGGCCTCGGCGCCATTCTTGGTTCTTCCGATGCCGATCAGGGCATACAGCGGGATGCTGGCAAGGAGGAAACCCGCGATGAGCACCAGGAGGTCGGCCGCACCTGAAAGCACGGTCGCGCCGAGGCAAGCCAGCAGGATCAGGGTGTAGGTTTCGCTTTCGCGCTCGGTTCCGCGGAGTTCATCGCTGCCCAGCACGATGACCAGCAGGGCCGATATTGCCACTACCAGCCGCCCGGCGCCGGTGCCGGCGTCGATCGCGTAGCTACCGGAGTAGGCGGACGTGGCCGTTCCAGCAACGGCGGCAGCAGCCGCGGTTGCGCTTGCTGCCAGCGCGCCCAGTGCAATGATCCGGCTGATCCATTGCCGTTCCCGGGGAACGAATGATCCGGTCAGCAGAGCGGTGATGGCACCGGTCAGCATCAGGATTTCCGGAAGCAGCGCGAGGGCATCAGCGCCGGGATTCATGGATTCCACTAACGCCTACCCTCCCAGCAGGCTGACCAGCGACGCCGAGGCCGGGCTGATGGTGTCCAGCAAGGGCGCCGGGATGAGGCCGATCAGCACAGAGAGCACCAGCAGGCCGCCTGTGGACCAGGCTTCGGCAGGGCGAAGGTCAGCCAGTCCGGGGGACTTTCCCCGTGGTTCCCCGGTGAACACGCGCTGGAGTGCGCGCAGGAAGAGCGCGGCTGTGATGAGGATGCCGGGAAGTGCGAGGGCGGTCAGGGGGACGGCGCCGATGCTGCCGGCGAAGATCTGGAATTCGGCGATGAAGCCGCTGAAGCCGGGCAGGCCGAGCGAGGCGAAGGCCGCCACGGCGAAGAACGCCGCGAAACGGGGTGCGGGGGAGGCGAGGCCGCCGAAGGCGCCCATGTCGTAGGTGCCGGCCCGGCTGTGCAGCACTCCGGCCAGCAGGAAGAGGGCGCCGGTGATGAGGCCGTGGCTGACCATCTGCGTGACGGCGCCGGTGACTGCTGTTTCCCTGGCCGCGGGATTGCCGCCGGCACCGGCTGCGGCCAGGGCGAGGACGATGTAGCCCATGTGGTTGACGGAGGTGTAGGCGATCATGCGTTTCAGGTCGCTCTGGGCCAGGGCCACGAGTGCCCCGTACAGAACCGACACCACGCCCACAGCCACCAGGGCAGGGACCCACGCCCGCCAGGCGTCGGGAAGCAGCGGCATCGCGATCCGGACGAAGCCGTAGGTGCCCATTTTCAGCAGCACACCGGCAAGGACGGCTGAGCCGGTGGCGGGCGCATCGGTATGTGCCGGGGGCAGCCAGGTGTGGAACGGGACGGTGGGGGTCTTGATGGCCAGGCCGACAACGACGGCGCCAAGCACCCACAGGCCGGCCGGGTTGTCACGCAGCGGCTGGGTCCGGAGCAGTTCCGGAATATCGAACGTGTGCGGCGCGCCGCCGAGGTAAAGCCCGATGAAGCCCAACAACAGCGCCAGCGAGCCCAGGAACGTGTAGAGGAAGAACTTCAGGGCCGACCGTGCCTTGTCCCCGTGGCCCCATCCGGCGATCACGAAATACATGCCAACGATGGACAGATCGAAGAACAGGAAGAACAGGATGAGGTCCTGGGCGGCGAACAGTCCCACGCTGGTGGCTTCGAGGAACAGGAACAGTGCTGCCCTGGGGGCCGGCCGGTCCCTGGCGCCCCAGTCGTACACGGCGCAGGCAAGGAAGATGACGGCGGTGAGGCCGATCAGGGGCAGCGACAGTCCGTCCACCCCCACGTGGTAGCTGCTTCCCACATTCGGGATCCAGCGAAGGCGTTCCTCATAGGCCAGTCCGTCCGGTCCCGGAGTCCGGTACCCGGCCCACAGGATCGCGGTGAGTACCACCTCGACGGCGGTCGCTCCCAGGAAGAGGGCGCGGGCCATGCCGCCGCGTCCGGCGGACATCAGGACGGCCGCCGCCGCGGCCAGGGGGAAGAGGATGGCGAGACTGAGCAAAGTTACCTCACGACGATCAGAAGGACGGCGGCCACCACAATCACTGCGGCGGCCTGGACGTAGTAGTGGTGCAGTTGGCCGGTCTGGGGCCGGCGGGCGGCTGCACCTGCGCGACGGACGCTGCCGGCAAGGCTGTCCACCGCGCCGTCAATGGTCTGTTCCGTGATGGCGGAACGGCCGGCCAAACGAGAGGTTGCAGCGGCTGCAGCATCGGTGCCGTGATCGAGTGCCCCATCAGCGCGATTAAGGCCTCCTGCGCCCTGCAGGACCTTTTCGGCGGCGCGCTCCACGCCACGGGAGAGGACGACATCATCGAACCGGGCCAGGGAGCTGGCGGCCGCAAGGACCGGGCGTACCAGGACGATGTGGGCGGCACGTTCCATGTGAAGCCAGGCCAGGGCCCCAGGCAGTGGTGGAAGGTTGCCGCAACGCACCCACACCACAACCAGGACCGCCACGGCAAGCAGCCCCGACGCGGCGAGTTCGAGCAGGGAGGACTCCGCCCTGCTGCCCAGCACCCCGCGGACAGCATCACCTGTTACGCCCAGCACCAGGAGGCCGGAAACAGCGGCGCCGACGGCGAGGACTCCGATCGGGACCATCTGCCACGGGGTGACCTTCCGGCTGCCCGTCTCCTCTGCGTCGTAGGCGGACGCAGTTCCCGGGAGCACCGATCTCCAAATCAGTGCCACGGCCTTGGCGGCGTAGGCGGCGGCGAGAACAGCGCCTGCCAGCCCGGCAATATATAGGGGAAACGAGTGTTCTCGCGCTGCGGTGAGGATGTTGTCCTTGGTGGCCCACAGCGCCAGCGGAGGAATCCCGGCGAGGCTGAACACCGCGACGGTGAACGCGCCACCCAGCAGGGGCCAGCGGCGACCGGCCCCGCGAAGGTCGGCCAATTTCTTGGTTCCGAGTGCCGCCAACCAGGCGCCCGCCGCCAAGAACAGCGCGCTCTTCGTTGCGGCGTGGGCCATGAGGTGCGCGATACCGCCCGCTGTATCACCCACTCCGGCGGCCATCACCACAAACCCGAGCTGTGCCGCCGTCGACGCTGCCAGGAGTTGCTTGAGGTCCTGCTGGCCTATTGCGATGAATCCCAGGATCACGGCGGTGGCCGCACCCGCCCACGCCGCAGCGTCCGCAGCCCATCCGGTAGCGGCCAGGAGGGGCTGGACCCGGAGCAGCAGGTATCCGCCCATGGCCACCATCGCGGCTGAATGCAGCAGGGCGCTGACCGCGCTGGGTCCGTCCATGGCCCGGGAGAGCCAGAAGCTGAACGGCAGCTGCGCCGCCTTGCCTAGCGCGGCCACCAGTATCCCGGCGGCAGCGATGTCCCGCCATGGCCCGGGAAGGCTGTCCAGGCCGGCCAGAGGCATGGCATCCCCTGACTTAGCGCCGGAGGCCATCGCCGCCCCCGCTGCGAGGTAAAGTCCAAGGTCAGCGGTGCGGGTGGCCACGAACGCCGTCAACCCGGACGACACTCGCCGAGACTCCTTCCAGTGGAACCCGATGAGGGTGTAGGAAGCGGCTCCCATGATCTCCCATGCAAAGAGCAGAGTGGAGAGGGTGGTGGCAGTCACGGTGACCAGCACCGAGGCGATGAAGATCAGCATGAGGCCGTGGAACCGGGCGGGCGTGCCTATGCCGGATGCGGCCGCGTAGAGCAGGACCAGGAAAGCCACGCCGGCAACGGCCGGGAGCAGCATCCCGCTGAGGGCATCGACGCTTAGGCCGAACTCGCTTCCTGCCAGGAAGGGCGCGGCCAGGGAGGGGCGCAGGGCCGCGGCTGCGGAGGCGGTGCCCAGCACCAGGGCAGAGACGACGACGGAGAGCACCGCGGCGAAACGGTCCGCCTTCGCCCCGGCGAGGGCAAGCGCTGCTCCGGCGGCGGCCGGAAGCCCGATGAGCAGGATCAGCAGCCAGCTCACCCGGCCAGGTCCGATGCCATCTCGGTCATATCGGTCTGACGGCTGCGGTGCAGCAGGATGGCAACGGCAAAGCCCATGGCCATTTCCACCGTCATGGCGGCGATCACCACCAGGAGCAGCACTTGGCCGTCCGGTGCAGGGGCGAGGAACCACCAGAACGCGGCTGCTGCCAGGATGACGCCGTTGAGCATCAGCTCCAGGCCCATCATGACCATGACCACCACCTGTTGTGACAGTGCGCCATAAAGGCCCACGCAGAACAGGGCGGCCGCAGCAATCAACACCAGTTGAAGTGTCATTTGTGCCCGCCGCCCCCATGGTGCTGCCCGTGGCCATCGCTGGTCCCCGCGCCGCCGTCCGTCCCGTCCATGCCGTGGGCCGCATGTCCCACGGAACCACCTGAGTGGCCCTGTTCCTTGCCCTGTCCGTCGTCGTCGGCATCCCTTGCAGGAACCAGCGGGTAGGCGCTGTACCTCCCTCGCGGGTTTGCCAGGACCAGGGCCGCCACAATAGTGGCGAAGAGCACCGGGCTGATGACGAGCATGACGAGCATCTTGGGTTCCATGATGGCTTCGCCGAGGGACGCGGTGACGTCACCGCCTGCCGAGCCTCTGCTCTCCGGCCAATCCGCGAGCAAAATCCCCACGGTCAGCAGCAGAAACAGCCCGACGGCCGTCCATGCGGACAGTTTCTTGCTGTGCACCATCTCCATGGGCATCAACGCGGGGTTCATGCCCATGAACATGATCATGAAGATAGCCATGACCGCCATCTCCATAACCATCATCAGGACAGTGATCACCCCGATGTACTCCAGCCTGAACTGCAGAAGCATAAGGCCCACTGCCACGAAGGACACCGCCAAGGCGTAACTTGCACGCGCCATTGAATCGGTGCGGAACACTGACACGCCGGCGGCAACGGCGATCAAGGCAAGGACGGCAAAAAGTACTGCCTCGGGCATCAGCTGCTCCTTCCGTTAAGGGTGACGACAGCGACAACGAGGACCTGCAGAAGGACAAGGGGAAGTCCCACTACCCAGGCCGGGGCCATCAGTTGCTCCGGACGCAGCTGCGGAATGCGGCGCCGCAAGGCCACGAGCAGCCACAGCAGAACAACAGTCTTGCCAAGGAACCAGGACCAGTCCGGCAGCACCGGGCCGGACCCCCCGCCCAGGAACAACGCCACGGCGAAGCCGGCACCTGCCGACAACAGTGAGTAGCGGCCGGTCAGGACAAGGAAACGGTCCACACCGGAAAGCTCTGCCGTCATTCCCCCTGCAATGTCGGCGGACATAGGGGCGGTGAATGGCCGCTGCAGGGAAAATGCCAGCACCGCGGCCAGGAACACCGTGAAGGCGACCGGCATCCAGACCACGAACCACAGGCCGTCCTGCGCGGCGACGATGTCACCCATCCGCAGACTACCGGCCGCTGCCGCAGGAGCGGTCAAGGCGAACATCAACGGCAGTTCATAGGCCACGGCCAAAGCAAGGAACCGGTACGCTCCCACCAGCGGAAATACGCTGTTCTGTCCCCAACCGGCCAGCCATACGAAGGCCCACACCAGGACGTCCATCGCATTGAACCAAACCAGCCCCACGGCGAGATCGGACACCACCCACGCACCCACCGGCAGCACGGCCACCTTCAGCGCCGCGGCCACCGTCAACCCGGCCACGCCCACCCTGCGCAGCAGCTCATCGGCTGCCACAGTGGACCGCCTTCGCTGCCGCAGCAGCCGGGCCGCCTCCGCAATTGGAGCCAAACCCCCGCCCCGGCGCCCAGCGGAGCGTGCAGCCAGAACTCCATTGATCATCGCCCCGGACAACGCCACCACCGCCAGCGCCATCAAGGCTGCAAGTGGCCCCCAAGCAGGAAGCTGCTGCACCATCCCCGGAGTCATCGCGCCGGCCCTTCCACTGCCGGTACAGGTAGGGGCGAAAGGTCGAGGCTTGCAACCACAAGGCGAACCACGGACAACTCCAGCCCGCGGACCAGGTCCGACAGGACGCCCACTGGGTGTGCCCCTGCGCTTGCCGTGCCGGCAACCCTGGCATCCAGCATGGCAAGGAGTCGGTCCCAGGCATCCGTGCCACCGAGTTCCCCGGATTCCCTGCCCTGCGGGATCCGGCCGACTCCCTGCAGCGTCCGCCGCAACAGCCAATCCCGACGCAGCTGTGCGCCGATGGCCGCAAGCGACCGCCGACACTCATCCAAAGCCCCACCATCCAAGGCAGCATCACGAACACCCCGCACCTTCGCGGCCTCCCGTGCGGCCCCGGCCAGCTGCAGGAGCCGTGACGCGAGATCCGACTGCCGCACCAAGGCCCCGCGCTCCGTCCCCAAAGGCCCGCCAACATGAGTCTCAGTGGACGGGTCGAACGCGTACTCAGCCCTGGCAGCGAAAACGATATCCCCCTGCAGCTCGCAGTGCAGGACCAACCCGGCAGGCCAGAACGGAAGAAAGGGACTGCTGAAGGTTTGATTGACACTTTGCCTGTGAGGATTTGATCCTTGCGGGTGGAAGGATGTTCCTCATGCCCAAAGCCTTTCCCGAAGAGTTCCGCCGCGATGTCGTGGCGGTTGCCCGCAAGGGCGAAGCGCCCATCACCCAGATCGCCAAGGATTTCGGGGTCTCACCTGCTGCCCTGCACCGCTGGATGAAGATTGCCGACAGAGAAGATGGCGTGCAGTCCGGGGCCGTGTCTGATGACGCCGCGAAGTTGCGGGAGGCCAATAAACGCATCCGGCTCCTGGAGCAGGAAGCTGAAGTCATGCGCCGTGCCGTGGCCTATCTGTCCCGGGACATCAATCCAAAAAAATGATGTACCCGCTGGTCCGCGAGCTGGCTGCCAGGGACGCCCCGATCAGGGTTCCCGTGGCAGTGTCCTGCCGGGTACTGAATTTCTCCAGACAGGCCTACTACCAGTGGGCCGCCAACCCCGTGCCCGCCCGGGACTGGGAAGAAGCCCACCTGATCAACGCCGCCATCGACCACCACCGCGACGATCCTGCCTTCGGCTACCGGTTCATCGCCGATGAGATCAACGCCGGACCCGGCCCTGTGGCCAGTGAACGCCGGATCTGGCGGCTGTGCTCCCAGAACGGCATCCTCTCGGTGATCCACCGCCGGCGCCGCTCAGCGCTCAAGGCCGGCCCTCCGGTCCACGATGACCTCATCGAACGGGACTTCAGCGCCACGGCACCGAACCGGAAATGGCTGACGGACATCACCGAGCACCACACCGGGGAAGGCAAGCTGTACCTGTGCGCGATCAAGGACCTGCATTCGAACCGGATCGTCGGGTACTCCATGGACGGGCGGATGAAAGCGTCTCTGGCCGTTGCCGCGCTGGACCACGCCGTGGCTCTCAGGAAACCGGCCGGCACAGTGGTCCACTCGGACAGAGGGTCCCAGTTCAGATCCAGAAAGTTCGTCCTGGCCCTGAACACCTACGGGCTGAGCGGATCAATGGGACGGGTAGGAGCATGCGGTGACAATGCCGCGATGGAATCGTTCTTCTCCCTGCTGCAAAAGAACGTCCTGAACCGGAAACGATGGGAAACCCGGGCCGAACTCCGGCTCGCCATCACAACCTGGATCGAACGCAGCTACCACCGCAAACGCCGTCAACGCGCCCTCGGCCGGCTGACACCCATCGAGTTTGAGACAATAAAAAACGCGGCCTCAGCCGCGTAAGAAATTATCAACCCCAGCTGTCAACTAAACCTTCAGCAGTCCCAAACGGCCCCAAAGGTACCTTCAAGACATCCAAGTCAAGACCGTCGCGGTCCTTGCCCTCGCCCGCCAAGCCAATTCCCCCTGGCATCGGCATATCCATGCCGCCGTGGTCCATGCCTCCATGGCTCATACCCCCATGGTCCATGTTCATCTGGGAGTCTCCGCCGCCGTCGTCCTTCCCGCCGTGGTTCATGCCCTCGTGATCCATGTTCATCTGGGAGTCTCCGCCGCCGTCGTTCATCCCGCCGTCGTCGTCCTGTTTCGGTTCAGGAGCCGTGCGTTCCGCTTCGAGCCGGAATTGTTCGCCCACATCCAGGAGCTCCGAGACGCAGCCGTCCAGAGCCCGACCCGCATGTTCGGGCCCGGTGACCAGGGTCCTGCTCCTGGGGCCCGGCAACTGATCCCAGAGGCGCTCCACCGCGTCGGTCTGGTCATCGGGAACATCTCCGCAGATGCAGAGAATGTCGGCGTCGCCAGGTGAAAGAGCCTCCACCCAACCTTTGCCGGCAATGTCGCGTTCTACCGCCATCCTCGAAAGAGAGCCCGCATAGCCCTCGACCAAGAACACATGGCAGCGTGCCACCGCAGCCCGGGCCAGCATTTTCTTCAGGCCCACTTGAAGGCTCCCTCGCGCCACGCCCACGCCACGCCGGTCATCAGCACGCCCAGGAACACAAACATTTCTATGACAGCCGACGCGCCCATTCGAGACACCACAACAGCCCACGGATACATGAAGAGCATCTCGACGTCGAACGCCAGGAAGACCAACGTCACCGGGTAGTAGCGGGCGTGATACCGCGAGAGGGCGTGCTGTTCAGGGATCCAGCCGCTGGTATACGGCTTACTTACCAGGGGATTCCTCGCCATCGCAGTCAACTGGTGGAGAGCGTACAGGCCACCCACCCCCACGAGCGCAACCACGAAGGTGATCGTCAGATTCAGGTAAGCCGACATTCACGTCCCTTCACAAGCCAGGCCCCACAAGTTAAATCGTCAGTATGCTGACCATACTCCGGTGGTTGCCGCGGCACGAACCGAACATAGTACTTGGAAGGCCCAACATGACTTCGTGATGGATAACGAACCCGAAGTCCAATGATCAACTCTCTGCATGCCGGAGCCGGAGCAAATGCCGAGACAATCTTTGCCCGCGAGCAAACCGAGACCAGAATGCGAGGCCGTTCATGCATGGGGCACGCTTTACTCGTACCGGAGTCTTCTGCCGTGGTCTTGGGCGTAGGAGGCCAGTACTTCAGGCAGTTCGCCGCCGGTGTGCAGAAACTCATCGTCGAGCTTGTTGCCGAGCTCCTCTAACGCCTTTGTAAGAATTGCGGCGCTGCCGGTGATTTCAGGTGCTGCAGAGCCGGCAGCGGTGTCGCGGAGGGTCAGCGCGTATGGGAGATGACGAGCCAAGGACAGGCCGGGATCATCTTCCTGGAAGTAGTAACTTTCTCTATGCTGGGTGAAATCGATCCGGGCTTTAGCGATTCCCGAGGCCAGTCTGTCCAACCCGCAGCTCACCGCCAACGGGTTCAGTTCGTGGAAGCGCTTTGCATAGCCTGTGTCTGCCAATCCCTTCAACTCCAGGGCCAGGGCTCGGCGTCGGGAGAGCGGCGGGTAGACCTGGGTGAACCAGGTCAACGCACTGGTCAGCAGGGCAAAGCCGGTCAATGCCTCAAGCGGAGCGCCAATGCGAACCCAGGGATCTACTGCGACGACGTCACCGAAGCCGAGCGTCGTCAGCGTGACCAGAGAGACATAAAGCGCCTCAGCGAAATCGTTGTATCTGCTGGGTTCTATCCCCGCCGAGTAGGAAAATCCGTCGGGTATATGGGGGAGATAGATGAAGGCCCAGCCCAGCGCCTGGAGCCCAACCCACAGTGCTATTACGGCCACCATCGCCCCAGGCCCTACGGCGGAGCCAAAACGGTGGTTAAGTCCTTTCGAGATCCGCCACACTCCACCCATAACTGCGTTGCTGAGTGCACCCTTCCCGCTGGGATGGAGCAGACTGTGATACATGTCGCGTAACCCAAACGCGATCAGGGCCATACCAACAAGGGACACCAGTACGCTCATCGGAAAACTCTCCTGTCCTTCGTGTTCACCAGTCTGGTCCAAAAGAAATCTGCGTCCGGGCGGCCAGCTGTCACCAAGTTATCCGGCACTTTGAAGTACACCCAAACCTGACGTCAGACTGGGCCCGTAAGCGTGTCAGGTTAGGATCCAAACGCGTATTACCAGGCACCGCGAGTGCAAGGTCCTAGAACTCATCCTGACAAAGCAGCTCTGTGACTGGTTGGTCAGGGATGGCGGCCAAGCAACGGGAGGTCATAGTATTCGGCCACGTAGCTGAAGTCCGGATCCGGTCCTACGTTCTGGGAGGACAGCTGGTGTAGGTCATTGGAGCTGGGAGGCAATCCCGCATCGAAGCGGCGGTCCCAGTATGCCCAGCAGCGACCGAACAGGGTTTTGGACGGGAACGAGATGCCGAGCGGCTCCGAGCCATCTTCGAGAACCTGCTGGCGGATGATCTCAGCGAGAATCGTCGTTACAGCCCTATCCTCACTGCTGATGGACCCAGCAGTGAGGACTTGGAGCACCTCGGTCATCCCCGGTACTGTTGGGGCCAGCTTCTCGAGGGCATTGAGGGTGTCCGGATGATCCATTCTGGCCCACCACCCGCTCTGAGGCATTTGGATCTCATAAATAGATCGGTCCATTTGCCAATCCACTGAGACCGACCAGGGCGCGTCAACGCCGTTGGTTCTGGCGTCCTCCAGCACCTTGGCGATGTAAGCGTCCACTGCCCAGCCGATCGACTCAGCAACTTTGGCTACCGCCGCTCGTTTCTTACGGAATCCAACCAGTACCTCCGCATACGCGCACCGCCTTGAGTCGGCAAGATAGATTGTTGATCCCAATGTGTCATAACGCCCCCGTCGGTCAGGCGTAATCTTCGCGGCCGTGGATGTGATCGGGAGCGGTCCGACGATGGTGTTCGAAAGGACCGAGAGGGCGCCGTATCGGTCCTTGGCGACCCTGAATCCAATCTCGGCCGTGGCCGGGGCAAGGCGTAGCCCTGTCTTGCCACAGGTCCGCTCCAGGGTCATGCGGCGTAAGTGTCGTCGACGAAAGCTTCAGCGGCTCCTAGAACTTCACGGCTGTGCAGCTGTTGAATGTAGAGTACCGGTAGCTCCTCATCCAGCCGAGGGTTCGGGCCCATGAGCCAGCTTAGAGCCACGTGCTTTCCCTCTGCTCTCTCCAATGTTCGCCATACTCTGTAGCCGAGTCGAAGCCGCGCCTCCACCTCGGGTCGAGGGTCCTGGCCGTCGGGTTTGGCCCAGTTGTAGGGCGATGTGCGGTTTTTCACGCCGCCCATTGCCTGAACGACGGCGGCACCGACATTCTCGTTAAGCTCACGAACTAGAGCATGGATATCCATTTTGGTGGTTTCCAAGTAGATGTCATCGCGGATGGTCGGTTCCATGGGTCCAATCATGCTTCGAAAACATCAATAAAACAACTAGAAATATTCGGAAAAACAACGTAGAATCATCACCAAGCATACGCCATGCCCGCCAGCGACCCTAAAAAAACTCGGAAGGGCGTCGCTCGCTGTCGTCCACGTCCATGTCGGGCTTCTTGATGTGTCTGCGGCAGCAAGTGTCACCCAACCGGTACCAGCTCTGAACATTTGGGAAGGAAGCATCTTGCCGCGAGTCGAGTGGACACGATACAGCGGGGAAGATATCGAGTCCGTGGTGGCCATGTTTATCAGCGCCGAGTACCCGGAAGCGGAACGAATCACTCCTTCCAGTGGCGATGGGGGCATTGACGTTCTGGTTAGAAGCGATAAGACCCGTGTCTACCAGGTCAAGAAATTTTCAGCACCTTTGACTGCAAACCAGAAGAAGCAGGTCGAGAAGTCTGTCGACAGCCTAGTCACTGATCCTCGTGTCAGAGATCTGCAAGTCGATGAGTGGCACATCGTGATGCCTTGGGATCCCACGTTGGAAGCAAAAGAGTGGTTGGGAGACTACGTCACCGGCAAGGGGCTGCCAGAACCCATCTGGGACGGTCTGACTCAATGCGACCTCTGGGTCAGCGAATACCCCCACGTTGTGGATTACTACTTGGGAGGAAATGCTGAGCGCATACAGCAGATGGCATTGTCGATAGTTCATGGACTGCGGTTAAAGGACATCAGGCAAGAGGATGTCGAGACCTGGGATATCTCGCGGTTTGCAGAAGAGCTAAAGGGCACGGTGATGGTCCTAAACCGCGAAGATCCTTTCTACACCTACGGTGTTCATGTCGAACCACCATCCCAGGCTTCCGTAGAGGAAGAGCTGCGTGCGGCGCTTGGACGGGAGAAACCCGGCATTGTGTGTACGACCATTTGGGGCAACAACACGATACGTGTTCAAGTAGACGTGTACGCAAAGAACAGGGTGGCATTCGATCTTGCCCCAGTAACGTTCAACGTGAATCTCACCGCAAAGGCTGGCTCGCCTGAAGCGACCGCCATAGAAGACTTCGTCAAGTTCGGCAGCCCACTCGAATTGCCTGACGGAAGCGTGAGCGGCGTGGCCAATTTGCCTGGCGGCCTGGGAGGAGATTTCAAAGATGCCGCCGCGGCAGTCCTCCCTAACACCAAAATCTCAGAAGGTGCTAGCGAACTTCGCCTGGTTCTTGTCGACGAAAACGACCAGCACGTCGACTCTCTCACTATTAAACGCCAGTACACCACTACTGGCCTCCCGACGGAAAAGGGACCACGCGGCCTCGAAACTTTGCTGACAGATGCTCATGGCATCTTGAATGTTCTTCTGCGATTCGATGTGGACGCTCAGGTTCAAAATCTGAACCTGAGCGTCCACATTCCCGACAACAGCAAGCTTGCCGTGGATGTTCTCCCGGTCCTGCGTTTCTATAGCAAAATGTGCGCTCCAAACTCCTTGGTTCTCGCTCCTCGGTTTGGCCCTCTTCCAGAAACTCGACATCCTCTGGATCCAGTCGAAGGAAAGGGCACCCGCCCTGCAGATTTTTGGCGCGACGTGGCACATGCGCTCAGCCTTATACAGGAGCGCACGCCACAAATGCTTCACATGCCAAATCTCTCGGATATGGATGAAAACCTCGTGCACCAGATACTCAAAACTGGGGCTCTCCTAAATGGGCAAACCCTCACCCTAAAGATGGACCTTGTTTCGACAGATCATGATCCGGATGCCAGCGATGATGCCGAAACAACAGTGATGCTTGTTCCTTGGGCCATTGAGCTCCCGGAGACGAAGGTCGACCTAGGGTATCTCGCCCACGCATTTGCGGGTACGTTCTACAAGCGGGCGCATGAGGAGCCGGACGGCTTGTATGACGTTTGGCGCGTTCACGACAGTAAGGTCTTGGTAAGAATGCTGACTACAGAGGAGCAAAAGGCGCTGTGAGATGTCCATGAGGACTCTCCTTATGCTCGTCCTCGCAGGACCGGCCTTAGTAGATTCAGTAGTTCATCTCATAACGTTGCCCTAGCCCCTATGTGATCAACTTCTTGTACTCAGCTTGTCCCACAGGCCGTGGGGGAATTGTCGAATGAGCGTGGACAGTTAGCTCGGCTGTCCACAGCCGGGGATAATCCTGGTGGGTTACCCACCGCTACTGCTGCTGAGGGAGCTTTCCGGATGGCTCCTGATTCCAGCCGTGGATAACCCGGATTGGCCCCAAATGTGGACAGTTCCAGTGGCTACCTTGAGGCCGACAACACCTTGTTTAGAACAGTCCTGCGGGGGGTTGCTCGCAGGGTAGTGGGGCGAGTCTGGTTCGGTGGCCGTCGTCCGAGGTGCAGCCTTTGAACGGGCCGTCTGCGGAGAGCAAGACGGACATGTGGTGGTCTGCGTGGTCGCGCCACCACACGCTCATGCCAGTGGTGCCGTCCAGGCGCAAGAACTCCCAGGCGCGCCAGAGGGCTTCGAGGCGGCTGATGGCTTCGGCGTGTTTCCACCATTGCGGGCACCAGGTGATGCCGCCCTGGACGTTGAGCTGCCGACGATAGGTGGTGGCCAGCTTGTTGCTGACGAATTCGGCGACGTTTGGGTAGAACAGCTCAGGGGCGTCCGTGTCCTCTTCGGCCGGCTCGGCACGGGCGGTAGTTTCCTCCAGTTCGTCGTCCCACTCACCCAGGCCTTCAATCATTGGAGGCACCCGCGGCGATCCATCGGTTCCCGGCTGCCGCAGTGGCCGCTGGCTTGTTGGCGGGGTCGTGTGCGGCGATGGAGGCCCGCACCGCATCAGCCTGCGGTCCGCTCATCCAGGGCACTGTTTCCAGCAGGGCGGCGAGGGCGCCGGAGGCGAACATGATGGCTCGGCCGCGGGGGAATGCGGCGAGGTCTGAGACGTCGAGGGTGCGTTCTTTGCGGTCGTCGTCGTGGCTGTAGGAGGTGCCTTGTTTGGAGCGGCTTCTGGTCATGTTGGAGTACCGGTATTCGCCTACGAGCTGTGCGAGTTCGTTCAGGAATTCGGCTTCGGCGACGCCGCCGCCGTAGACCTTGATGTTGGAGGCGGACCAGAGTTTTCGCATCCCGTCGCGGCCCCATACTTCGACGCCTTGGGACCAGGACTGGAGGATGGTCATCAGGACGATGCCGCGGGAGCCGTAGTGGCTGTAGAGGTTCGGGAGTTCGCGCCAGCGGCAGACGTTTGCTGCTTCGTCCAGGACGCCGACCATGGGTGTGGCGAGCCGGCCGCCCGCTGAATAAACGGCGAGTTCTTCGGCGGCTTCGACGGTGGCCACGGTCAGTGCCGTGACCAGGGGTCCGGCGGTTCCTTTGCCTTCCTTGGACAGGCTGTACAGGGTGCCCTTGGAGCGGACGAACGCTGCCGGATCGAACTGCGGCCGCTGGTCGTTGTCGCCCTGCGGGGTGACCCAGCGGGCGACTTGGCGGTTGGTGAGGCAGGAGGCCATCTGCAGTGCCGTGCCGTACACGCCGCCGCGCTGCTTTTCGGGGGCGTTGATGACGCCGCCGACGGCGTTGGCGGTCTGGGTGAAACCGCGGGCTTTGAGGATGTCCACCGCTTCATCGTCAGCCGGCCGGGTCAGCCAGGTGTGAACCTGGGTGATCGGGCGTCCGTCGAGGGCTGCGGCGAGGAGGAGCCCGGCGAGGAGATCCTGGCCGGCGGGGTCAAAGTAGGCGTCCGTTTTGGCGTCCGGGCCGCGGGAACCGGCGGCGAAGTGGTCGGCCAGGCGGGCCGCGCGGACTTCGTCGGTGACGTAGGACAGGGGGTTCCACCACCACGTGGGTTCCTCAAGCGCGACGGACTGCGGATCGAACACCCAGACAGGGCCGTCGCCGGCGCGGACGTCGCGGGTTCCGTCCACGATGTCGCGCTTGTTCGATGTCACCAACGCCGCTCCCGGAGCGGCGAGGATCGCCGGGATCGCCCGGGACGTGGTCTTGCCTGTGCGGGGTCCCCAGATGTCGATGTGCATGTCTTCCCAGGAGCCGTAAACCATCTGCCCGCCCAGGACCGTCCTGCCGACCGGGACGCCGGGTGATCCTTTCACGCCGAGGCGTTCAGCGGTGGCCGTGGCCCCGCGCAGGCTGAGGGCGCGCAGGTCCCGGCCTTTGGCCATGTGTTGAGCGGCGGCGTCCACCCGGGATCGCTTGGACCGGCGTCGCAGCTCCGCACGGACCACCAGGACGGCCACGACGATGATGAGGACGCCGAAGCCGGCCAGTACCCCGGTCGCGGCCGCGGGCCAGGTGACCTTGTGCGAGATCAGGCCGATGACCAGTTCAAACGGGTTCGCCGGCAGTTCCTGGCCGTCACCGGACAGGATCGATCCGAGGTGCACGGCGCCGGCGACCGAGCCGACACCGAGCACCACGAGGCTGATGACGACCCAGAGCAGGATGGTTTCGGTGTCGAGCTGTGAGCGTTTGCCGCTGCTTGGTGCACCCATTAGTTCTCCCCCTCGCCGTTGGTGTTGATCGTCCAGCGCTTGTTCGTATCGTGCAGCCGCTCTTCGACGCTGGTGAGTTTGAGCGCGACCGGGATGCCGGGGCGGCCGCCGACTTTGAAGAGGAATTTGCCCAGGCCCGGGCGGACGCGTTTGCGGGATCCGCCGACGTCGGTCCAAGATCCGGGGTCGGCCCAGGAGATGAGGCGGGCCTGTTCGGCGCGGGAGAGGGTGACGGCTTTGTTGAGTTTTTCCATTTCGGCGCCGGGGAGCGCGCCGCAGACGACCATGCCGGAGCGTTCGACGAATCCACGGGCTTTCATCCGTTCGGATTCGGTGGGTAGGGCTTCGAGGTCGCTCATGGTGTGCGTGATCATGGCCTGCCCGACGCCCTCGGTGCGGTTCAGGCGGGTGAGGGAGTCGACCCGGTCGACCATGCCTTCACCTGAGCGCAGGGCCCGCCAGAGTTCGTCCATGACGACGAAGTAGTTACGGCGCGGTTCGAGGCCGGCGTCGGCCAGGGTGTGGGCGACCTGGACGGTGGCGAATCCGGTGGACCAGCAGGCCAGCAGGCAGGCGGCCTGGATGTCGCGCTGGGTGTCGGAGATCCCGGAGAGGTCGAAGACCACGGGTTTGGTCAGGTCCATCGGCTGGTCGGTGGGCTGGGAGAACATGTCGGAGAACCGGCCCGACCCGTTGAGGGAGTACAGCGACTGGCGCAGCTGGTCGGTCGCGTCGAGGTAGCGGCTCATGTTGCCGCGGTCCAGGGCGATCGCCCGTAGCTCGTCGGGGGCGTCTTTGATGACCTCGATCAGGTCCCCGATCAGGGGGACACGGTCGAGGCGCTCGTCCAGGATGTGCAGGGCCCGGTCGATCAGGGATTCCTCGTGTGCGCTGGGCTTGGCGTTCCGCACGATGGTGATCAGCGCGGTGATCATGTTCAGGCGCCGGTTGTGCGAGTCGGCCATCAGCTGTTCGGCCAGCTTCTCCGCCTTCACCGCCGCAGCGTGAAGCTTGGCGGCCGCTTCCTCGCCGCCGTCGGGATTGTTCCGGACTCGCTCTGCATTGTCGCGGTGTTCCTTAGCCGAGGCGTGGAGCCGGGCCGCGGCTTCGGTGGCTTCGCCGGGGTCCAGGACGTTCAAGTGGCCACGCCCGGGGCCGAGGCTGATGACCTGCCCGCCGAGGGCTTCGATCAGATCAACGTAGTCCGGTTTCAGATCACCGAGAATCAGCGGGTTGATGCTCCGACCTGCCAGGCCAAGGACGATGTGCCGGACCAGGGTGGATTTGCCGTAGTGCGGCAGGCCGAGGACGAACATGGATGGGTTGTTGATCATGCCGTGCATGAACCAGCTGATGGGGTCGGCCCCGAACGGGGCGCCGGTGTCGGTGTGAACGCCGATCGGCACACCGAGGATCGGGGTACCACTGCCGCCCACGAAGGGCCAGAGACCGCAGACCTGGACTGAGGTTCCGCGCCATTCGTCGGCGGCCGTGACGTAGACGGCTTCACCTTGGCCGCGGCCGCGCCAGCCCCGCAGACCCGGGCGGCGGACGACCGCGGCCGCGAGCTTCGTGGCAGGAGCCTTCACGCGCTGGTGCTTTGTTCTGCTGCCGAACATCACATGGCCTCGCGGATCTCTTCGGGAACCTTCAGGTGCTTGGGCAGGACCAGCCCCAGCGGCAGGGACGCGGCGAAAGCGGAATCCTGTGAGCCGTAGGCCCGGCGCAGCAACAGACGTGCTGACGGGCCAAGGTTGCCCTCCACCACGGCCACGGCGTCCTCAAGGTCATGGGAGGACAGGACGGTGGCGGTGACGACCATGCCGAAGTTGACCAGCCCGGCGCCTTTGGCTTCCTCGGCTGCGGTGGCCTGCGCCGCGCGGGCATCGACCAGGGCGCGGGCGGTGGGCCGGTTGGTCGAGGAGGCCCGGGTCAGGGCGCTGGTCTGGTCCGACTCCACGATGGCAGCCGCGCGGCCGGCTTCGATCGGCCGGTACAGCAGCGTGACGCGTTTGCGGGCGATCTCCCCGTGCGGGGCGACCAAGCGGCCCAGGGCTGATGCGAGGATGTGGCCGCGGGGTGCGCCGGTCATCGTCCAGGACACGGAGTGTCCGGAATCGTGGCGGTAGCCGTCCCAGTCGGCTTGGTGGGCCGACGGTCCGACCTCGCTCCAGTCCAGGTCAACGGGTGTGCCTTGGTAGTGGGCTTCGTCAATGAGCCGGGCCGCTGCCGGGTCGTAGGCGACCCGGACGACCTCGCACAGTTCCTGGGCGTTCAACGGGGCGCACGCACCGGCGCCGGTGGATTCCAGCCGCTCGGTCAGGCTGGGCAGCCGGGAGGCGAGATCCCGTGCGATCTCGTCGGGGGTGCGCCGCTTGCCGCCGGCCCGGGCGGCGGCACTGAACGTTAGTGCGACCCAGGCCCGGATCGTGGCCGATCCCTGTGGGTAGGTGGCCAGGGCTTCCCGGAGCATGGCTTTGGCGATGTCTGGGGCGTCGTCGTGGATGTTCGATTCGACTTCCCGGCGCAGCCGTGCCCCGGAGTCGGGTGCGGTTTCGACCGTGACCGATGCGGCTACGACGGCCGGTTCATTCGACAGCGACGCCAGCCAGCCGCCCCAGTTCGCCACCCAGGCATCAATCTGCTCGGAGTCGACCAGGGACGCCCCGTCGGGTTGGGTGCCGAAGACCACGGTGTAGTGGGCGGTGGAGGGAAGGTGAATCAGCGCGAAGGGGCGGCCGTAGGAGTCGATGAACTCATACAGCTTGGAACCGGCGGAGATGCCCGGCAGCTGGAATTCACCCCACGGCGTCAGACCTAACGGGCCGGAGCGGTAAATGTTGGCCTTCCTGCGCCGCGCCGAACGAAACGCGAGCCGGGCGAAGACCCGTTCCCCTGCGGACTTGTTGTGCTTGTCGGTCACCGAGACGACGGACAGGAGCACCCCGAGGATGAGCAGCGAGACCAGGCCTGGGAACCAGCCGCCCACGAAGAGGCAGATCACCGTGATGATCAGGCCAACGAAAAGTCCTGCTGTGGCCAGCCCGCCAAGGGTGCCGATGCCAGCCTTCCGCGGCCGCCGCCAGTTGCCGTAGGTTGGTTCCCTGTAGGTGTTCTCGATAGCTGCCATGTCAGGCACCCCCCGTGGATTCTTCGCTCATGTCTTTGATCGCCCCGGAAGCGGCCTGGCCTGCTTCGACGCCTTTCTGTGCGGCCAGTACAGCAACACCACCAGCGCCCGCAGCTGCTGCTGCCCCGCCCGCGGCCGCGGCACCGCTGCCGGACGCCGCACTGCCGGCGCCAGTAGATGCTGCTGGGCCGGTCCCGGGTTGGGCACCCGTCGCTCCCGAACCGCGTGTGCCGTTCTTCCCGGCGGTGCCGGAGCTTCCCGCTGTTCCCTGGTTCCCAGTCCCGGAGGGGCCCTGCGACCCGGGGTTGTGGCTGGATGTGCTGTGGGTTGCCGCCCCGCTGGTGGACGGGCCGCCCCCTCGTCCGGCGCTGCCCATGCTGATGGCGCCGGAAGCCAGTGCGCCGACAGTTCCCGCAGCCAAACCTCCCCCGCCACCGGTGACCGCACCCACCATCGGGGTGACGAAGCGCATGAGGGCGGGCATCGCGAACAACGCGATCACCATCAGGGCCAGGCCCGTGACCGTTGTCAGGAGCGCGGAGCCGAAATCCTTGCCGTCGCCAACGTTTCCGAAGATCTTGCTGCCGCTGAGTTGGAAGGCTGTGGCGTAGATGATGGCGGCGGCGGGCTTGTAGAGGATGAAGGCGATCAGCCAGGCCGTGCACTTCTGGAACCAGCCCCTGCCGGCCTCGGTGTTCGTAAAAGCTGCGGCCGTGGGAAAGATCCCCGTCAAAATGACCAGCAGGCCGCCACGGACGATCATGAGGACGATCTGCATGACGGAGGCAAGAATCGCGATCAGTCCCAGAAGGATGATCATGATCGCCCCGATCGGGCTGGTCGCCGACAGCGCCAGCATGGCCGTGATGTTGTCGTTGAAGGAGGTCCCGTTCGTGGAGTTCTTGATGATCCATGCAGAGAACTGATCAGCCGCGACCGTCAAAAGACCCACAGCTGCTACACCGGCGCCGGAGACGACGATCAGGGTCCCGAGTGAACGCGCCAGATCCCGCAAGGGTGCACCCCTGCGCTCGATCACCATCTTGGCCGCGCCCACGAGGACAGACAGCACAGCCAAGGACGCCGTCCAAAAGTAGAGACTGTTCTGCAGGAACAACACCGGATCACTCGCGGTGGGCCCACCCGGTGCCGAGGTGATGGCGGGAGTGCCCACATTCACCCAAAACGTTCCCAGCGTTTTGACGACATTTCCGACCGCATCCGCAATCGCGTCTGCCATTTCTTTGACCGCGTCGTTCGCGCGATCGGTCACAAAGTCCCCAGCCTGGCACCCAAAGTTCCACCAGTCACAGGGGTTTCCGTTCTGGTCCATGGGTTGCAAGTTAGACGCCTTCCCAGGGAATGAATCCGCTCAAGTTCGTCAACTGCTTTCCTTCGGGCTGACCGGAAGCAGGAGGAACGGCCTTCCAGTCTCCGCCGGACCATTGAAGAACTACGGGCAATGAGCCATAGGTTCCATTCGAAACCTTGAAGCCGTACTCAATCACGGCACGGTCCCCGCTGTAGTCCGTGAGCTTGAACCCCGCCAGTTGGAAGGAAGGACTTCCAGAGTTTCCAGTGGCGGCAGATGAGCTCAGCATCTTGTCGCGCTCCGGTCCGTCCACAGTTAGGTACTGGAGTACTAAGTCATTTCGTCCCGAACTGGCGAGAATCACCACATTTGCCCCGGCATATAGTGCCCCGGTGGGTGAGTGTGCGAAGCAGGAGCGGAGGCCGTTGGATTCGGTCTTGCCGGGCCCGAACTGTGCAGGAGATGTGGGTGCGGCGATTTTGCCGACCAATTCCCACTTGGTGTCGGCGGGTGTGGTTGCGGGTTTGGCCTGGTCGCCGGAGGGCAGGCCGCAGACGCTGGCGTCTGCCGCTGCGCTGGGCTGGGTGCCGGCAGTGGCGGTTCCGGCGTTGTTTGGTTCGGCTGTCGGGGTTCCTCCTCCTTTGGGGAGCAGGGCCAGGATGATCCCAAGCGCGACTATGATCGCCACGACAACGGCCGAGATGATGAACTTAGGTTTGGTCAGCGGGTTCTGGTCTTCGTTCACGGTCGGTTCAGTCATGGCTTCCGTTCCTTAGACCAGGGCGCCTACGACACCGCCGGCGGAGGCTGCCAGGATGCAGCCGCCCAAGACCCATGCCAGGCGGCCGGCGTGCTCGCCGCCTTCGCCGCGTCGGTTGTTGATCATCATCGTGCCGGCTGTGATGAGGATGCCGGCGACGGCCAGGCCGAAGACGATCCAGGCGATCCATTTGAGGATCGTGAGAAGGCCTTCAGAGCCGGGAGGGGCCTCGCCCGTGCCCGGGTTGGGTATCTCGGTGATGGCAAGGCTTGACCATTCCATGGCTTTGGAGAACAACATATGGTTTCTTCTTTCTACTTGGCAGGGTGTCCGGCAGCGGCAGTTACGGCAAGGCGCACCTGCTCAAGGACGGTGCGGGCTTCTTTGGGAAGTTCTTCAGGGGCAACGTCGTGGCCGTAGCGCCATGGGTCGACCCAGGGAAAATGCCAAACGTGGGGCACTCCCCCGCCGACGACGCGGGAGAAGTCGCGGATTTCTTTGGGGAACCTTCCGGGCGCGTCGGCCATGACCACGAGGCCGGCGACCTGGATCCCGGGAAGGGACCGTGATGCCCATTCAGTTGCCGCCAACCGTGCTGCACGCAGGCCAGGGATGTTGGAACGGGCAACCAGCACAACGACGGAACCGGTTGCTGTGACAGGCCAGTGATGCCCGGCTGCCTTGGTGTTCTTGTCGAGCCGTGCCAGCGAGGTCTCACCGGCGCCGCCGTGGACGCCAAGCCACCAAAACGCGGGTTCCTTGCCGGAGACGTCCCGGCGGGGAAGCCGGTCGGCGTGGTCCGGCTGCGGCACGCTCATCTGTGGCCTGGTCGCTCCCGTTGGGAGGAGTGGCGGTTCTTCCGGGAGTACTGGGGTGGGTTCGTCGATAGTGTCTGTGCCGAGCGTCACCCAGCGATTCTTTGAGACCGGCATTTCACTTCCCCTAGTAATGTCCGCAAAGATCGTATCGGTACCATCCGACACGAAAGGCCAAAAGTGACCCCGAACAACAGCTTTAATACCTTTCAGTCACTCCCAGTACATCACAGTACCGATTTATGGTCTACGATGGCTTCATGCGGTGGGACGGACTGAGCGTGGACCCGAAGTACCTAGAAGCTCTTTTCGCCAAGTACCCGGAGCGTCTGACGCCCCAGGACCTCGAAGAGATCTTCGGGCTCTCCCGAAACACCGTCTACCGCTGGCTCCAAACCGGAGTGATTCCTGCTTACCAAGTCGAGAAGACATGGTTGATCGCCAGAGATCAAGTCAAAGACTGGGTCTGGGAAAACAGGAACACCCTGCGGAAGGGCCAGACGCCCGGGGAGACTCAGGAAAACCAGCAGTAGCGCGAAGTAGCCGAGCAGATGTGAGGGGGACACATGCAGTCACGAACGAGCGCGCCTGCGCTGGTTGCCGGTGCCGTCCTTGCACCCATCGGACTCGTGCTGTCCATCATCCTGTTCGGCGGCGGGTCCCAGGCCGCGGCTGATGTGTGCTCACCCACCGGGCCCGGCATCAGCGCTGACGCTGACCGGCTGCCCAAAGTAGCCATCGGCGGCTACGAGGGAGAGCAACTGAAGAACGCCGCCCTGGTCATCAACGCCGGCAAATCCCTCGGCCTGTCCGTCCGCGGGCAGACGATCGGTGTCATGACGGCCATGGGCGAGTCTGGGCTGCGCGTCCTGGACCACGGCGATGGGCCTGGGCCCGATTCCCGGGGCCTGTTCCAGCAGCGCGACAACGGCGCCTGGGGCACCTACCAGGACCGCATGAACCCCACCGCGTCCGCCACAAACTTCTTCAAGGCCCTGAAGAACATCAGCGGCTGGGAACAGTTAGAACCCACCACGGCCGCCCACCGGGTCCAGCGCAACGCCGACCCGTTCCACTACCAGACCTATTGGGCCGAGGCCGTCGAGGTCGTGGCCGCCCTGGGGGACGTCACCGTCACGGACGTCGGGGGTACTAGCTCCTGCGGCATCCCGGGTGAATCCGGCACAGGCGATGATCTGCCCTGGCGCACCGCCAAGATCTACGAGGCCTCACCGTTGGGGATGTTCAACCGCGAATGCGTTGACTTCGCCCTCTGGCGCGTCAACCAGCAACTCGGAAGCACCACCGCCCCCTACAAGGTCCTGAACGGCACCTTCCGGCCCGACGGCGCCCTCCTCGGCTCGGCCCTGACGTGGAAGGACGGCTGGAACGCCAAAGGCTGGCCCACCGGCAACACGCCACGTGTCGGGGCGGTGGTCTGGTACTCCCCCGGCACCGGAGGCGCCGACGGAAAATACGGCCACGTCGCCATCGTCAAAGCCGTCAACGGTGACGGCAGCTTCCTCGAAGAGGGCTACAACGGCAACCCCGCCCCGAACGACCACACCTACTACACCCGCACCGTACCGAACGGCACACCGAGTGCCTTTCTCTACCTGCCCGGCAGCGACTCACCGGAGGAACCATGAAACGCACCCTGACCGCCCTCACGGCCCTGCTCCTGTGCAGCGCGTGCGCACCGGCAGCCAGCACCACGCCCGCCGAACCCGCACCCGCCACCTCCACCACCGCCCCTGCCACCCTCAGCGCAGGCGGCAAACCGCAGGCGCCCGGGGGCACCGCCCCCGCCACCCTCGGCATTACCTGGGACGAAGCAAGCAAAACAGCCGCAGTGGACACCGCGACCAAAGCCATAACGCTCTACGCCCGGCCCACCATCACGGACAAGGAATGGATCCAGGACCTCGGCCAGGTCCTCACCGCCCAAGCCACCGCCGACTACCAATACGTTGACCCCGCCAACATCCCGGCTACCAAGATCACCGGCCCTGGCCAACTGAAGATCGATGAGAGCAACGGCTTCGGCTGCCACGTCGTGTTCCCCACCGATGCCGGCGACTACGACGTGCAGCTCCTCCGCAGCGCCGCCGATAAACCCTGGCAGGTCAACCGCTTCACACCCCCGAACGGCACAAAGTAAGGACAGAAGATGGAAACCCAAGCACTCGACTTCCCCAAAATCAACGCCGTTCTCCGCACCAACGGCACCGGCGAAGTCACCATCAACGGAACCTCCCACCCGATCGAAGCCGCCGACGAAGCCGCCGTCCTGAACGATGCGCTGCGCCTCATCACCGAAACTGCCGCCCAGCTCGGCCGCCCCGTCCGCGTCAACACCACCGACCCTGACGGCCAAGGCCTCATCATCGTCTCCCCCGAAGGCGTCGTCAGCGAAGCCACCCCGACCAAGCCCACCCCAAAGCGGGAAAAAGACACCCTGCCCGTGACCGCCGCCCCTTCGCCCGGAACGGCCAAAGCCACGACCCCAGCCGCACTAGCTCCCACACCAGCGTCGGTTCCCGATGCCTCTGCGGCCCAAGAAGCGCCGGCACACGCTGCCGACGCCGCGCCGGTGACCTTTGGTGCAGCCGTCACGACCGCGCCCACCCAGGAGCCCGCTGTGGCCTCAAAAGCAGCCACGGAGCCTGCTGCCCGGCGCAGCCTCAAAGACACCTCCTTCCTTGTCAGTGCGCCCGTGCTGCAACCCGCCACGCGCGGCTGGCGCGGTGCCCTCAGCCGCCTCGGCTTCCGCATGGACCCTTCCCCTGAGGAGCTGGCCGAACGCGAAGACATCCGCACCGTGAGTCAGCACTGGCCCGGCCCCCGCACCGTGGCCGTCGTCAACCGCAAGGGTGGAGCGAATAAGACCCCCACCGTCGTCATGCTCAGCGCGATCCTGGCCCGCTACAGCGGCGCGGCGACCGTCGCTTGGGACAACAATGAATCCCAAGGCACGCTCGGCTGGCGCACCGAAAAGGGCGGCCACGACAACAGTGTCCTGGACCTCATCGACTCATCCCAGGCACTGCTCTCCCCCGGCGCCCAGGCAGCCGAGATCGCCCGTTTCGTCCACCACCAGACCGCGGACAAGTTCGACGTCCTGCGCTCAGACGAAAACGACGAAGGCGACCACGAAGTGACCGCCGAAGAAGTGGATATCGCCCATCAGGTACTGACCCGCTACTACCGGCTCATCGTCATGGACTCCGGCAACACCGCCCGCGCCGCGAACTGGCGCCGCATGATCCACCACACCAACCAGCTCGTCGTCCCGGTGACAGCCATCGAAGACCGTGCCGAAGCCGCCCGCCTGACCCTCCAAACCCTCGAATCCCGTGGTGGCCACGATGCTGAACTGGCCCGCAACGCCGTCGTCATCGTCTCCGAGTCCACGGACGCCAAACGAAGCATGAGCGGCGACGCACTCAAACGCGCCAAAGACGAAGCACAAAGGATCGCGGAAGCGTTCAGCCCGCACGTACGGGCCGTGGTCCGCATCCCCTACGACCCCGCCCTGGTAAACGGCCCCATCCGCTACGACGCCCTGCAACCAGCCACCCAACGCGCATGGCTCGCCGCAGCCGCCGCCGTCGCAAAAGGCTTCTAGAAGAGATGGAACCGGCACGCCGCGCTTCAGAAGGACGCAAAGAGTGTCACGTCACAAAGACGACACGCTCCCGTTTTCTGAAAACAAATCCCCAGAGGGCTGTTGAGCCGGTGGTAGTTTCGGAGCAACCGCAAAGGGTCATCCTGTAACTCTGCGGGGCGGGCACCACAACGATGAAGCTGTAGCCGCTTAGGCGGCTACAAAATCAAAGGACACAGCAAATGACGGCAGTAGCAGTAAATCGAGGCGGCGGGCGTCCCAGCAAGGGGCTGCGTAAGTTCATTGGTTTTCGCTCACCCGAACCTACCGCTGACGGTATCGCCAAAGTGGCAGCGCACAAGGGCTTGACCGTTACTGAATACCTTCTGTCCGTCGTCGAGCCGCGACTCAAAGAAGACCTAGCCGCACTTGACCAGGACGACTACCAGCAGGAGCTGCCCATTCGCATCGCCTCATAAAACAAAGAAGGCCCGCACTAGACGGGCCTTCGAAGCTTGAGACTCACCATCTGGATTGCTTGCCGGCGGATCAGATTGTAAGTCGTGGAGGGCCATAACAGGCCATCCCTTGTGTTGCTATGAAACCGATCTGGCAGGATCGGCCCTTTTTGATACCTCAATCCCCGAAAGGATTACTCACATCGTACATCAGCACATCTCCGTGCTTCCAGCATGCCCAACTTCAGGCGTGTCAAATCAGCGGGACAGTCCGGCTACTGTCTGGGCAGCCTTGGCACCCCTGCTAGCGGGCCAGCCCAGAATGCGCCTCTCTCGCGATGCAGGTAAGACCTATCCGCAGAAGCACGAACGAAACCTAACGCAAGCACTTCCCTCGCTACCCGCGGCGGTGAGAATCTTCGGCAAGGACGGCACTTGCGCGGCAATCTTCCTCGACTTCGACTCCTCCGTTGCAGGTACTGACTGGGTCCAAGCTGACGTCCGCGCCGTACAGACCTGGCTGCACTCGGTCGGCGCACGCTGGATCGAGGACTACTCCCCGAACGGCGGCCGTCACGTCTACGTCCCACTCGCGCAGCGAATCACGTTTTCTGAAGCGCGTGATCTTGTTGAGGCGCTGGGCAGCCGGTACCGAACCCTAGACAAGACCCCTCACCAAAATCTGCTCCACGGCTGCATGCGAACTCCCGGCTCACCGCACAAGCGCGGCGGCCACCAGGAACTGGCGATGAGCCTATCCATGGCCTACGACATCGCCCGCCGACCCAACAGCTCTGCTGTCTGGTCGGCAATGAGCAAAGACCTGGCTGCCGAAATCGAGGCAGTCCGGGCGCTCCGACAGAATGAGTCCTTCACTCCGACGACCTCGGATGCCCCTGCCGTCCAACAGCCTGTTGGACGCATGTCCCGGCTCATGCAAGTGCTCGCCCAGACCGGCATGTATGACACCAACAAGTACGCCTCTGACTCGGAGGCCCGCCAAGCCGTCATCCTCTCGGCCGCAGGCGCTGGCCTGCATCTCGTCGATGTTGAGCGACGGATGCTCCAGGGGACTTGGCCCGGTTTGGCCTCCTTCTATGTACGCTACTCCGCTAAACACAGACTGCCCGCCCTGCGCCGTGACTGGCAGAACGCCATCAAATACCTGAACAAAAACAAGACCAGAAGGGACGGAAATAACGATGTCCGCAGATCCCCCACAAGCCAACCAATTACACAGCCCCCAGCACTACAGGGCGTAATTGAAATTTCGAATCCCGATGCAGAGCATCGGTACATTCGCACCTGGCGGAATGCTTTGAGGATCAGAGAGGTGAACTACCAGCAATCCAGGACCGGTTTGGCTCGTAGGATGGTTCTCCGGTCGCTTGGCGAGGCGGCCCACATGACAGGGTCCAGGTTTGTTGAGTTTGGCGTACGTTCCATTGCGGTCGCCACTGGGTTAGATCACACGACGGTGGCCATGCATCTGCGGGAGCTGCGTGCTGAGAAGGATCCCCTGGTCACTCTTGTTGAGGAGGGACGAGGGACCAAAGGTGACCTCTATTTGCTGACTATCCCGGAAGAGCTCAAGGCAGCAGCTGAAGAGATGAGATGGCGGAAAGGGAAAGTTTACGCTCTCCGCCCGGTTTTCCGGGAGCTGGGGTTGCCGGCCGCGTTCGTTTACGAAACCCTAGAGCACTCCCCCGCTATGCCAACAGCCGAGATTGTGCGGATCACCCGGCTGTCTCGTTCCGCTGTCCATGAAGCCTTGGACGTTCTCGCCGCCTGGAACATGATAGTCCGCGACTCCGGCCGGGCTTGGTCGATTGTAGCCGAGACGTCATTGAGGCAGCTCGCCGAACAATTTGGGGTACTCGAAGCGGTGGCCAGTCAGTTACAGCGTTACCGCAACGATCGGATTATTTGGCGGGAATGGCTGGCCAAAAACGTCAACACCGTACCGGAGCTCCTCTCCCCTGACGAAGATTATCCTTGGGAGACGTTCGAGGGACCACCAGATGAATGGTCACTTTCCGATCTGGCCTTCAATAGAGCCGGATGATGGTCTGTGCTGGAGCCCATGCTAGTTGTACGACTGTTTTCGCAGTCTGTACATCCAAATAGGGGGATGTGACTGGGCAGTTACCCGTCAAGGAACAGCGAGACTTTCCGTGTTAGTGCCATAAGACATGCCATAAGCACTATAGGAAAACTAGCCTCGCTTGAGTCAATAAAGATTAGCCTTAGTCGACGGGTTGTACTGCCTTCATATGAAGTTTGAAAGCGACCGATACGAGCGCACTGCGTGACGGTGCGTTGAACTCGGTGACCTTTTCATCTAGCCAGGCGACCTGCAACCCGTCGAGGCGTAACTGGATCTGAATGCCGGCCTCTCCCCTTTTACGCGGTGCCCGGCGGGGTATGCCGGATCTTGTCAAAGTGGTTTCCGGAGTGAACTCCTTGGCGATCTGCTCGTCGTCGACGGCTTCGAAAGCGTCGATTAACAGGTCCGCGTACGTGGTTCGCTCCTTGTAGACGGCATCTTTTACCTGCACTAGGAGTTCCGGCGGAAGGTAGACTCCGACGTTGCGTAGTGCGCCGGGAACCAGCTCGGAGGCTTTGTTTGCGTTAGCAGATTTCTTGCCAGCAGGCTGGTGCCTCGTGGTGGCCTTTGGGGTCTTGCTTGACGTAGGCGTGGGCTGTGACCGCACTCCTGTCGCCTCGAGGGACGGCTCTTCAACTGGTTCCTGCTCAGCCGACCGGTTGTCCGCTTGTGGCTGCTCGGCAGGTACTTCCCTGTCTGCCGTGTCGGGAGCCGCCAATGGGGATACTTGTACAATTTCGTGGGTCGATGCATCAGCGGAGTCGCTCGTGTTTGACCCCGATTCGGGAGTGTTTTTCACCCGCCTTGAGGGCAACAATCCTTGGAGTGCTGCACCTCGGGCAGGCGCTACAGGTGCGAATGCCCCGGCAAGGCTTTGTCGGCCGCTCATGCTTCGTTCCCGCTTTCGATCTCGTTCAGTCGGGCGAGGATTTCGCCTGTCAGTTGCTCGTACTCTTCTGCGAGTCCCCCTGCATTCCGTGAGAAGAAACCGTCTGTCGGCCTCTCCCCCGCCCGGAGCGCTTTCAGGCGATTTTTCTGAGCGTCGGTAACGGCACCTTCAAGCTCATGGAAGAGGAGGCCTTTGCGGCGTGCGTCCGCGCTTGCGCTTTCAAGGTTCCTAATGCGGGTTGCGAAGACCGGGGCGACGGTGCCGAGCATCTCTTCCAAAGTATCTCGAACGCTGCGCTCGAGACGCATGGAGCGCGGGCCGACACCGAATAGGACGATCCCCGCCAATTGCAGCGACGGGTTCCTGTCACGTACAGCCATGAAGCGGCGTGCGACGCGTTCGACACCGTCGATACTCGCATCATCAGAACGTGTAGGAATAACGACTGCACTGGAGATTGCGAAGGCGCCTTCTACGAGGATTCGCTCCCCTGGCGGGGTGTCGATCAGGATCAGATCGTAATCGTCCGCCAGTGGGGCTAGAACGGAGTAGAGCATGTCGCCGAAGTCGCCGGCGTCCGAGCGGCTGGAGCGGGACACCATCAGTCCCTGGATGTCTTCGAGGTCCTGGCCGCCCGGGATGACGTCTAGGTTTTCCCGCACATTGCGCAAAATCATCGGCGGCGTGCCGGCTATCAAGGCCTGGAAGAATTCCCTCCCGGTTTGCCGGTCGTATCCGAGATCGCGGGCCAAGTCACCTTGAGGGTCAAGGTCAATCAGCAGCACACGGGAGCCAGCCAGTGCGACGTACCCGGCAACGTTAGCTGCGGTGGTGGTCTTGCCGACTCCCCCTTTGCCGTTCGCCAGAGAGATGACGCGGTCAATTGCGCGTGTTGCCTGGGGCTTCGGCGGTGCGGGGGTTTGCAGCGATCGTACCATCGGCCGACGACTCTCCTACTTGATGGGTTGGATTTGTTCCTACCTTCAACGCTATGTGCTGTCGTCCATGAATGCTGGCAGTGACACGCATAAGAGCGGACATATTGCGTAGAGCAGAAAGACTGGTTGGACTGCACGTCTTGGGCATGGCAGGACTTCGTGCCGTTTTTCGTGTGCGCCTTCGCGTGTGGAATACCGTCCTACATCTCCTGTGCTTCGCCATTGGTCGTGAAATTGTGCAAGTGGTTATGGGATCAATTAGTGGTCCCATGGCCCCTCCTGCGTGGTCGCTCGTGGCAGTCCCCATTGGAGGTCTAGCTTGGTTACTTACGGCGACAACTACATACCTAATGGCGTGCCGGTGTGCCTTTTATGTAATGGACCCAAAGGCACCACGTAAGGCTTGCTAACTGGCGTTCCAAACCGTAGTTCATCCAATAGTAGGTATGGCACGCCTTATGGCATGAGGGCGTATGGAGTCTGATGCATCACTTGGTCTCCCGCTAGGGCGGACTTTCGGTGGTGACTATAAGTTCATCCTAGCTGGGGCAGAGATCACGGGAGCGGGGGAGCGGCTGATTTAACCCGGCCATGCCACTGAGCCGTGCGCAAGCAGGAAAGTTTGCCTTGTGGCCCATCAAGAACTCCGTCGCTTTACGGCCGCTGAGGGGACATCTTTAGTGGACGGGGAAATCGTTCAGCGATTTCCTCGCCTAGAAAACTAACTAGGCAATTTGCTGCTGCCATACCCAGGGCCGACTGTGTGCCTCAGCGCTAGACGGGCGTACGACCGGCGAAGCGGTTCGCTGACACTGCCTACGCTGGCCGCAATACGGCCATTTCTGAGGCCACTCTTCGGACCCCAGGGGGAGACGACCAGTAGGGGTCGCAGGTGTTTAGCTGATCCGAGGGGATCCGGGGCGGGTTGATAACGATCGTTTCCGAGAGGGGTTCCTGGACGCGCCGGAGTTGGCTGGCAGAGCGGCAATTCTTCAGCTTGTGAATTGCAGCGGTAAATGGCGGCATTATTGCAGCGCTAAATGTCGCCCCTGGCGCTCAATTGCCGATCCCTCACAGCAGGGCGCCCATGGCCGAACGTCTCTGCGCGTGCTTCCTACGGAACGAACACCTAAACCGGCGGCGGGGCTGCGAGGATGAAAGCCGTAATAGGGCACATCTCGGGGTTTGCATGCTCCCGCCTTCATTGGGCCCGCCCTCGGGCCCACAACGCACCAATTATCGTCGATGACTCCCTCTCGGTGGACATCGTCGGTGCGGTAGCATCCAGTAACTGACAAAGCATTCTGGGGGGTTGACTACATGGGATGGTTCTCGAGGCGCGAGACGCCGATCAGCGGCGATGTCACAATCGTCCTGCCGTTAGAGCTTGCAGGCGTGGTCAGGTTCAGTCTCGATGAACGAGCGGACGGCGGCATGCTCTGGGACGCAAGCTGGATGGAGCTAATTTCGGATTCGGAAGTCGCGGACTCGCTTGAAGGTAACGTGCAGATGCTCGTCAACAAGGGCGTGAACCTACTCCACGACAAGATCCCGAGCGCTGAAGTGTCAAACCTCATGGTCAAGCTCGATGACTCCGGAGCAAAGCCGGAAGTTCATGTGTGGGGAGAAATCACCTTCCTCGCGTCTGAATGGGATGCGATAAAGCTTGAGGCGTCACGCGGTCAGATGTACGCGCCCAAGCGCTAGCAAAGAAAAGGTGAAGGGGCTACCTATTGGAACGCCCTTCACCTTTCCAGCGTCAGCAGCCTCCGGGCCGGGCGAGCCTGCTCGGCCTGGAATCAGGTCGTGGCAGGAGGCGGCCGGGTGTCTCGCAGTCCTAGCGATTCGGGACGCTGAGGTTATGAGGCACGTTGCTGTGGCTCAAGAAGACGGGCACTGCTTCTGTCGCGTTAAGACATCCGGGAAATGCTCACGCTCAGATGACTTATTGGAGTGAGTAACGGGGCTCCTCAGAGCTCCGAACTTCCGCTGGGTGAGAAGTGGAAGAAGTAGTTTCCGGATGTGGACGCTTCGCGTCTGTCTGTTTCACGCAAAGTGTCGTTTTCACAACTCGGCTGCACAAGCGCCCGCGGAATTCCGGGGTTGTGCAGACGAGTATGGACATTGAAATGTCAGAAGTGCCCTGCACAAGACTGCATTTTGCTCAATAGTCCTCTGCACCAAGCTGCCGGAACTACTTCTTTGGCGCCTGGGGTTCTCCGGTTGCCGGGACCCATCGGTAGAGGGTGGGTACGGAGACTCCCAGGGTGTCGGCGACCTCCCGTGGCGGTGTTCCTTGTTTGAGGAGTTTGCGGGCTGAGCGGATCTTGGCATCCGTCATGATGCGTTTGCGGCCGCCGACCCGTCCTTGTTGGCGGGCGGCCTGCAGGCCGGCCTGCGTGCGTTCGACCATGAGTTCCCGTTCCATCTGGGCCAGGGAAGCCATGACGTTGAAAAAGAAGCGTCCGGAGACCGTTGTGGTGTCGATGGCGTCAGTGAGGCTGATGAATCCGACGCCGCGGTCGCTCAGTCCGCCGGCGAAGTCCAGGAGGTCTTTCACGCTCCGGCCCAAACGGTCCAGCTTCCACACCACCAGAGTGTCACCGTCGCGCAGGTTGTCCAGCGCCTGGTCGAGACCGGGGCGTTGGGACTTGGTGCCGCTGATGGTGTCTTTGTAGATCTTGTCGCATCCGGCCTCATTCAGGGCTTCGGCCTGCAGGTCTAGGTTTTGGTCCCGAGTGGAGACCCGGGCGTAGCCGATGCGGTGTGCGGCCATTAGGGGCTTTCTCTTCTCAAAACTCGGTTCGGGGTCTTAGATCGACTGTACCGTTTTGAGAACTATTTGTGAGAGCCGACGCGGGGCTGTCGGGATTTCATCATCGAGCCAGTTTTCCGCGCCAGGGCGTCGCGTGACTGCGATAAAGCGAGCCGGCCCGCGATTCTCAATTCGATGCGTTCTTGAAATCCTTCGTTTTCGAGAATGGATCGTCAACGTTGTAGTGAGCGGCGGGCGCCCAGGCGCTGGCCAAGGTTTAGGTTGGTCAACCCATCATCGATGTGAAGGACTGAGGCAGGGACCCGAGTACCTTGTTACTGGGAAACGCGTACCGATTACGCGGGAAGGAACCAGGCAGAGTCCGTATGGTCATGGCAGGAGCCGGCGGTGAGGGCATTCGGCTGAGACCACGAATGCCTCCCCAGCCATCGCCGGCTCCACCCCCTGTTCCGAGCAAACCTGATGACCGAACGAATGCCTGCCCTTGGAGGGGCGCGGGGCTTCCTTTACTGGCTGGGTCTTTTAGCCTGCGTTCATCGCAAGGAGATCCTCTATGACCTCGCAAATCAACCGGATTTTGCAGCACGGGGCGGGGCCAAGTCTCTGTGATTTTTAGGGTTGCAGGGGGTGACCGTCGAGAGGGATTGTTCCAGACTGGTATTGACTCCTACAGTGGGGCCAGGGCGTGATGATCTGGCCGCCCCGGGCGTTGAGGCGGTAGTACTGGAGAGCCGTCATGAAAGACCCACGTTTTGCTGCCTTGGCGTTGGTTGAGTGCAGCGCTGTCAGTGTCGCGGACCTTTGGGTGAAGTACTTTGCCAAGGGTGGGGATGCTGATTCTGTTGAGTTCGAAGCCTACCTATATGGTCTTTTAGATCCGGGCAGGCATGACGCTCTTATTCTTTCCTGGGTCGTAGACGAGGTCCTGGGCCGTTAAGCACCACAGCCGCTTAAAGGATGCTGGGGGCGCTGGCGATGATGTAGTCCACGGCTACAGGGCCTTTCATGGCCAGGTGGTTACTCGCAGGGTCGATGCCCCACGCTCTCAAGCCGTCCCACAGGGCTTCTGGAGACTCGATGATCGTATCGTTCATAAGGCACCAGCTGATGTAGAGACCATACAGCTCATCGGGGCTGAGGCCTCGTACGCTGCCGGGCCGGTCCTGCAGGGCGTCTGAAAGGAAACCCACGACGCGAGCGAACTCCACGGCTATCCTCCTTCCCTTCACACAGCAGAAACTGATGGCAGAAGGTCCTGAAGCCACGCTGCCTCCGGCAACACTGTAGCTGTTTAGAGGAGGGACAAGGATCCGGGACCGAAAAGCAACGCAATAAGTGGCCGTGCCACGGATTCTGCACCGCACCCAGTGCTGCGCGTCGCCGGACTCGGTTTAACTGATGGCTCTTGCGCTTGGTCAAGGCCGCCCGGCGCCATGGAGGTGGCCGGCGCCGGCTGGGGGTGGCCGCTGAGTCTCCAGAGATATCTCTCCTCAGGACCTCTCGACGCCGGCCACAACTTAACCCAGGAACCTGTCCCCGGGAAAACCAAATGTAACCTTGTTGTCCAGCCTAGGATCCTCTGTCTTTCCCAAGGAGCATTACAGCTCCCTAATCTGCTGATTAGGGGCCGCGTTTCCCGGTCCGGCGACGAGCTGTTTATGGGCCCCAGCCTCCAAAGCTGCCGTCTAACGGTGGGCGGGGCACCGTCGGACCCAAGAAGAGCGTCTTCCCGTGGAGGAAGGTTTCGTACTGCACCTGAGGTCTAGATCCCACCCTGGAATCTTGGTTCAACAAGCCGGGTCTTTGGACCATAGCTGGGAACGGGCCGAGCAGTCAGGCTTTCGGTATGCCGTACTTCCTCGAATACCTAACGGACGTGAGTGCGGGCTGCTTCACGGTGGACGGCCTGGACTTCGTTCACGCCCTGGCCAAGGCAAAAAACGCGTTGCGGGGTCTGGAGTGCATTAGTGCAGCTTTGCTCTTCTCACCTGACCCCAAACCCGCCTTCGGTCAGGGTTCAGCTATCGCGACCTTCACAAAGGACGGAGGCTGGCGCTTCCACGACGAGTGACCGGCCTAGTTCCGAAGAAGTGCCATTACGGGCGTTCCTGCTCCCAAGTGCGCCAATACATCGTGAACTGGGGGGTCCGTTTTCTTCGATGAGCAGAGGTGAAATCCGCGTCGAGGGCTTCGTTGATCACCGGTAGCTGCCAGCTGCCGATAGCGGTGGCGTCTTGCCCCTTGAGCCAGGTCCGCAACCGGTCAAGCACCGGCTGCGTTGCCTCCTCGACGATGTCTTCCACGGTTCCGATAAGGTCGCTGAGACCCTCAGCCAGGGCCAACGGCATCTGGTGGGTGAGAGAAACACCCATGACATCGACGCCTTTTCCCTGGTCATCGAGAATCGCTACCGGCAATGGCATCACCAGTGTCGATTGTGAGTGCGCGACCGTGGTGTTGCGGTAGTTCCGAATGAGGTCATGCACTGCTTGGAGGTGCGCGGGAATGGGTGGGACCATTGACATCTTGTCCAGGCGGGTTCGGACGTTGGAGTCTATGAAGGGACGGATATAGGCCGTGACAGCATGGGAGGTCAGCGGTATCCACAGCGCTGAGTCCTCTCCTGAGGTCAGTGCGCAATCCAGGGCGTGCGCGGCTTCAGAGAGGTCATTCGCGTGGCTTGTCAGCTCAATTAGCAGTCTCGTGTCGGCCGTGTCGGGTAGGACTGCGGCTGGTGGGCGAGGGATCCCCAAAAGCGGTCTCCTCCTTGTCTCCGGATGATCGTTCCTCCAGGGCTAGAGAACAGCAGGCGCCCGGACGGTCAGCGCCGCGTTGAGCATCGGGCACTCAGTAGCTGCGACATCCCCGTTTCTCAAACATCGTAACCACTTGGGCGCAGTTGCTCGGAGCGTGTCCCAGTCATCCGAGAGTGCGCTCTGTTATGGTGAAACGCCCCGCTACTCCAGCTACCCCCAAGGCTGAGAGTAACGGGAAATCTTCGTCGATGCAGGCGGCTGTCTTCCGCGGGCTACTGAAAGTCTCTCGGGGGGCATTCCGTACGTCGTCACAGTTGGTATGACGTACAGGGATGTGGAGTGGCCAGACTCAAGATTGGAACAAGAAGGTCCTCACTGACGGGCGGGTCGCTTCAGTCGTCGCCGCTGACTTTCTAGTCTGATTGCTAAGGGCAAGGCCGAGAGCCTTTCCGGAAGCGACGTCAAGGGGGGCGTATGAGTTCAAGTATGCCGGGGAACGAGGAAGCTTCCAGCGAGGTTCCCCCGCGGGGACGGATCCCTGTTCCCACCCCACCAAACAAACCTTTAGCTAGAGCTCGCCTAGTACAACAAAACCAGCGTTCGGCACGCCGGGAGCACGAAGTCCAGCGCGTTACCCGCGACCTTGCCGCACTTGCAATAGCACAGGCGCGATAGTTGACGGAATCCTTCAGACCTCACCAGGACGTGGGGCACGGCGCGGAACCCACGGGGATGACAGGCCTTCTGGCCCCCTCGGCCCCCGCCACCTCCACGCTCAGCCTGATGCACCTGGTCTCCGTTCCGTGGACCAGAAAGCCGCCGGGCCACCAGGTGTACGGGGTCTTCTCTGGCGGGCACGCAGTGAAGGTCACGGACGTGTTGCCTTCCGTCGCCCCGTACTCGGCCACGAGTCCCACGGTCTTTTGCTGCTCCGACGCCACGGTGACGGTGACCGTTTGCCCGGCACGCAGCCAGTACGGATTCTTCATCCATTGAACGCCATTCATGAGCTGCGTTGTGCCATCGCTGGTCTGGGAGAAGTTGTCCCTGATGAACAGCGGATCGACGTTGAAGAGCCTTTCCCCGGATGGGCTGAACCCCGCAGCGTCGGTCTGGCCCTGCAGGCATCCCGCCTCGTAGTGCCCGGCAGGCGGAGGCAGTGCCTTGACGGAGGTTGGGGCCGTGGACGACGAAGGCGGGGAGACGCTCGGAGCGTCCGGCGCCGGAGTGCCGCCGCCGGTGCATCCGGCCAGCAGCAGGATCAAAGGAACCAGTCCGAGTGGATGGCACCGTGTCTGCTCCACCATGCCCTCACGCTACGCCAGCGCGTCGTGGGCGGGAAGTACAGGACGGCGCCTCAGTCTATGCAGTGGTACATGAAGGATCCATCACCGCAGGGTACCCGCGGGAACAGGGCAACCAAAGTTCCTCAGTGGGGCCAGAAATAACCGTCATGCTGGGGTCAAAAAGGTTGACATAGTCACCCGGGCTGTGCAGACGACTTTGGAAATTCGTGCAGACGACTTCGGAAACTGACACACAGGTCGAAAAAGTACTCCTCCTCTTAGTCAAAACTGGTTGCCGAAAAGAAATCGGTCAAAAGAGTAAGGGGAGGGTTTTTGACGTGTCCGGCAACGTGATCGGGTATGCGAGGGTGAGCACCCGCGGGCAGTCACTGGATTCGCAAGTGGACGCACTTGTCGCTTCAGGAGCCGTGCGTGTGTTCCAGGAGTACGCATCCGGCGCCACCCAAGCAAGGACACGATGGAAGGAATGCCTGGACTACCTGCAGCCCGGCAACGTGCTGCTGGTTGCGGACCTAACCAGGCTAGGTCGGAGTACCTCCGACCTAGCGGACATTGTTACTGTGCTGGGTCAGCGGGGGATAGGCTTCCGTTCCCTGGCAGAACCTTGGCTGGATACCACTAGCGCCCACGGCAAGCTCATCTTTGACATGTTCGCTTCCCTCGCCGAATATGAACGATCACGGCTGTCGGAAAGAACAAAGGCCGGCTTGGCCGCAGCGAAAGCGCGAGGCCGGCTCGGCGGCCGCCCTCGGTCGATGACACCAGGGAAACTGGAAACTGCCCGGCAGTTGCGCAACGAAGGAAAGACTTTGAAAGAAACGGCGGACCGGCTCAGCGTCAGCGTTTCATCACTCACTCGGGCTCTTAACAGGAACGACATTCCAGAAGCCGCATCGTAACCCGCCTAGCAGCCCCCGCACGCTGGCTGAGATCGGGTTACCGTAGCGACCTCATCAAAGGAGCGTTTGTATTCTGTTGAGAAAAACCACGTGAGACACGTTGTTGAGGCAAAGGTATTCTGCTGACTGAACGGCTCGGCTAACGACGCCACCGGGACTGCTGAAGGTTTGATTGACACTTTGCCTGTGAGGATTTGATCCTTGCGGGTGGAAGGATGTTCCTCATGCCCAAAGCCTTTCCCGAAGAGTTCCGCCGCGATGTCGTGGCGGTTGCCCGCAAGGGCGAAGCGCCCATCACCCAGATCGCCAAGGATTTCGGGGTCTCACCTGCTGCCCTGCACCGCTGGATGAAGATTGCCGACAGAGAAGATGGCGTGCAGTCCGGGGCCGTGTCTGATGACGCCGCGAAGTTGCGGGAGGCCAATAAACGCATCCGGCTCCTGGAGCAGGAAGCTGAAGTCATGCGCCGTGCCGTGGCCTATCTGTCCCGGGACATCAATCCAAAAAAATGATGTACCCGCTGGTCCGCGAGCTGGCTGCCAGGGACGCCCCGATCAGGGTTCCCGTGGCAGTGTCCTGCCGGGTACTGAATTTCTCCAGACAGGCCTACTACCAGTGGGCCGCCAACCCCGTGCCCGCCCGGGACTGGGAAGAAGCCCACCTGATCAACGCCGCCATCGACCACCACCGCGACGATCCTGCCTTCGGCTACCGGTTCATCGCCGATGAGATCAACGCCGGACCCGGCCCTGTGGCCAGTGAACGCCGGATCTGGCGGCTGTGCTCCCAGAACGGCATCCTCTCGGTGATCCACCGCCGGCGCCGCTCAGCGCTCAAGGCCGGCCCTCCGGTCCACGATGACCTCATCGAACGGGACTTCAGCGCCACGGCACCGAACCGGAAATGGCTGACGGACATCACCGAGCACCACACCGGGGAAGGCAAGCTGTACCTGTGCGCGATCAAGGACCTGCATTCGAACCGGATCGTCGGGTACTCCATGGACGGGCGGATGAAAGCGTCTCTGGCCGTTGCCGCGCTGGACCACGCCGTGGCTCTCAGGAAACCGGCCGGCACAGTGGTCCACTCGGACAGAGGGTCCCAGTTCAGATCCAGAAAGTTCGTCCTGGCCCTGAACACCTACGGGCTGAGCGGATCAATGGGACGGGTAGGAGCATGCGGTGACAATGCCGCGATGGAATCGTTCTTCTCCCTGCTGCAAAAGAACGTCCTGAACCGGAAACGATGGGAAACCCGGGCCGAACTCCGGCTCGCCATCACAACCTGGATCGAACGCAGCTACCACCGCAAACGCCGTCAACGCGCCCTCGGCCGGCTGACACCCATCGAGTTTGAGACAATAAAAAACGCGGCCTCAGCCGCGTAAGAAATTATCAACCCCAGCTGTCAACTAAACCTTCAGCAGTCCCACCAGCTGGCTGTTTCCCTCCTGATAAAGGATCGTTTGTTGAGATTCACCTAGGAGCCGTTCGCGGTTGCGCTAACTGTCACCCGGGCCACAACAAAGCCGTTCGACTCGCGGGTCGTGGTCGACTCCACGATTCACTACGCTCGTTGGGGCAGTCCCAGTCGTGCTACTGACAGAACCGGCCCATTTATGGCAGGATCAAAGCACTGTTAGGGCACACCAACCTAGGGTCCGTAGCAGATTATTTATCGGTGGCCTTCCTAGGGGGCTGAGCAGCGTGGTAGGCCTGCGACCTGAATTGCTCAAGGTGATGACTACTGAAGGGGCCCTTCCGAAGCGAGATCGGAGCCAAAGGCCGCCCTTCAGCAACCTCTTGCTCCACGGCGGCACTAGGCAAACACCTATTCCCTGCTGCCAATAGGAGCCTAAATGACCACGGAACTTCTGTCCCTTTCGCTTGGCCTTGCCATCGTTTGGTTTTCAAAGCGGTTGTTGCCATTCGTTCTCTGCCTGGTCGTGCTTGCCCGAACGGGGACGACTAAGGGGTTTCGGGACGTAGCAGCGGTCTTCGGGCCAGTCTCTGGCTTCCGCCATGGGACGGGCGTTCAGCGGTAGCGGTTCATGGCCGGGCATCGCTTCCTAAATGTGCTTTGTCATCCATTCCCAAGCCCTTTTGGGGAGCCAGCCTGACCTGGTCTTGGCGGTCACATCGATGACGAGGAGCCTGTCATTGGTGTCCATCAGGGGTTTCAGCTTCGCGGATGCCTGGGTGGGGGTTAGGGCGGTTGACACTAGCCAGGTCGAGTCCAAGTAGTGCCACCAACCTCCAAGGGATTTGATCGCATCGTGAAGGTCGGTGTAGTTCTGCCCGGGGCTGTTTAGGTCGTAGGAAATAAGTAGTGCACTCATGGTGATTTCTTTCTGTTAGTTGGGGTTCAAAGGCCGGCGGTCTGCGACCGCCGGCCTTTGAGGCTACTTTTCGTTGCGTACGCCCTTGTGCTGCTTCGGGCTGCCGTTGAGGATGCGGCCTGTGCTGGTGTCGCGTTTGAACCAGGTTGTGCCGCGCTTGAATTCGCTGCGGCCCTTTACAGCGCCCGTGCGGTGTCCCTTGCCGGTGTTCGTCGCCATTGCTGTTACCTCTCTTCAGGAGAGTTGTTCCGCGCTTTGCGGGCTCTCACTTAGTAGTCGAGGCAGCTGACCGAAAGGTTAGGGCACGTCAGGAACGACAGTCCTCGCATTGGCCGTTGACAAGAAGGTGGGGCTGGAACTGAAGGAAGCACGCTGTGCAGGCGACTTCACGAAGGATCTGACGCTGACATTTACAGTGTTTGCAGCGGGGACAGTAGGGCTCTCGGCATGACGGGCAAGGGTAGCCCGTCATCTCGAAGCCCGTGCCGCAGCAGAAGCCTTTGAGCGTTGCCCTTGTATCGAACTCGCGCCCGGTGGTGGGGTGAAACGTCACTGCGTTCCATATATCGGTGTCGGAGAAGACTGCGATCACCCGATTGTCTTCGCCGATTGCGTTGACGTAGAAGTCGGCTTGATCTCCCCACGGGGTCCGCCAGGAAAGGCGCCTTGTTGTGGATTTCCCTGGCGAAAGCAGCAGCAGTGGATGGGAATCGCCTAGGACCTGGCCGGGCCAAGGGAAGACTTTCGGCCATCCGCGTTCCGGGTTGGGGTTGACACTGGCGTGGGCCACCGAGTGGGTGTATCGATCGATAAGGACGACCGCTCCAAGTCCAGGCAGGTGTTTTGCCAGTGCGATGGCGCATACGGGCCGGCTGGCGTGTGTGTTGTCATGCAAGCTGATGAGGTGCTGGGCGCGCAACGGCCCGGTTCCGATGGTCGCGGCGGAAACAAGTTCGGGGATCAGTAAACGCTGCGCGACTCTGTCGCAGATCGTTTCGAGCACGGGCCCAGGTTCATCCTGATCAGCGATCCAGTCGTAAACACCCGGAGTCTTCTCAACGAGCCAGTGACCAAGTTCGTGGGCGATGGTGAAGTTCTGGCGTTTACTGGCTGCCGTCGGCGCGTAGAGGACTACCCCGTCCTGCAGGAAGGACACCCCGTCGCAGGCGCCGCCTTCAGACCGACGGGAAGCGAGACTTTCAACGGCCCTGACCATCAGGCCCAAATCTGCTTCCATGGTCGCCGCAGGTGCGCTGGCGAAACGGACTCGAACATCGGGGCTTAGTTGGCCAATGACGCTATCGACGCAGTCTTCCAACCTCATGCTGTGTCCGTTCCCCGGGATTGTTCTACTGCCTCGACCAGCACATCGAGTGCCGCGAGTAATTGCTCTGAGTCGGGTTCTTCGCCGCGGTGGACCGTTGCCACCATCCGTCCCTCCAGCGCTGCCACAGCCATGGAGCGTGAAAGATCCAACGCCGTCATCCAGCGGCTGACCAGATTCTGGAACCGGGCAGTGTTCCTTACCGCAGCGAACTGGTCCTCGGCTGCGGCCTGCCGGACGGAAATAAGCTCCGGGGAGGTTGCCAGGACCCCTGCGATTGCTTGGATCATTGCCGGGGGCACGTCCGGGGCGGAGCGGCTTTCCCATCGGAACACATCGCCTGCCTGAACATTCCAGCCACGCTCTGAGAGCCGGGCGGCCACGTCGCTCACCGTAAGTCGTGCTCGTTTCCGATGACGGGCCAGGGCTTTGGAATCCAACGTCATATGAGGGTCGGCGACGAGCCCGAGCATGGCGGCGACAGGGTCCTGATCAAGTGGGGGAGCGCCGTGCGCGGATAGCCAAACCGCGTCTGAGGCCTTCAACAAGGAGGCAAGTTCGTTCTGCTCCTCCGTGTCAATGTCCACTTCCTGCAGAATCTCTGTCCGGTGCTCCGGATCCTCGATCAGCCGGTCCAACAGACGCCCGTAGTCCTCTTCGTTCATTGCGTTCCCTCCTTTCTTTCCAGTTCCTTCCGGAGTAGGTCCAGGGATCTTTTCGTCATCTGACTCACCCGTGGACCCGTGACTCCGAGTTCGGCCGCCACGTCATTTCGCGGGCGCTCCAACGCAATAACCTGCCATACCGCGGTACGGTGCCGTTCGTCGAGTACCGACAGGATTTTCTGAACTTCCCGCGCACTGCGCACCCTTTCAAGGTCCTCGACAACGTCGTCAGCCACATCAGGTGTCGTTCCATCATGCTCTGTGGGGGAGAACTCCGGTCCTGCGTGCACTACGGCCGCTGAACGGATCCGGTCGATTGCCTTCCATTTGGCGGCCTTCACCATGAAGGCTTCCCAATTGCGGATCCCTGATGGTGGTGAGGTCATCATGGAAACGATGGCATCCTGAACGGCATCGGCCGCAAAATGAACCAAGCCTGCCTCACGGAGAACCGAAGCAGCGACCCGGTACATCGCATCCTTATGCTGCAGATACAGTGCGGCAAGGTCAGGTCCGACGTGTGCACTTTTACTCATGAGAAGAGCGTTTCCAGCGCCGGCGCTATTTCTCGAAACAACATGGGCATGTCCCCCTCCAACCAGCAGTCGAGATACCTCCAACAAAGGTTAGCGGCGGCTTCACCCGTGCGTTGTCCGCCAGGACTCCGACCACGGCGCGCCCATGCACAATGCGCAGCATGAAACCAAGGGAGTAAGCGCGACTAGGCACCAAGGGAGTGGGACGAGGTTGTGAGTACATCTTCGCCCGGTCACTCGATCGGCAGGCCTGCCCAGTTGTGCGGAGTCCAGTCCACGGGATAGCCGCACTCTTCCATCGAGAGGAGTACCGGGCCGGAATCGTGGGGCGACCAGAAGGTAAACCACACGCTGGGGTCGGCGGTGACGATCTCGACCTCCCAGACGACGGGTGGGAGCAGGCGCCGCCGGCGCTTGGAAAAGACCTCTTTGACCTCGCTCCGCGGCACTATCCAGGGGCCGATGCGGAACAGGTTCAGGCCGCGGCCGTGGAACTCCAGCTTCTCCGGCGTGACGACGAAGCGGAGCCAGGGAGTGCCGGCTTGAAACCGGTAGTTGCTGTAGCCGCCGCCGATGAACTCGTATCGCAGTGCTCGAGCAAAGATGCCGTTATCGGTGTCCTCCACGGACGTCAGCCTAGGCTCTATTGCTGCCTGCCATAAGGGGCTGCGGCGCCAGGCAGAGGGCGGCCCGGGTGGCGCCTGTGCCGTCGCCACATATGGACCAGGACGGTGTTCCGGCTCCAAGGCCGTGGGACAGTCGCTTCGAAAGCGCCTTCCCACCCCGTCGTACAAAAATCTACGCATGTTCGTTGGTATGAGTCAGATGAAAGAGCCCCGCCACAGGGCCGCAAAGAAACAACGAACTGTGAGTGTCGTCGTGGCCCCTCTGATGAAGGGACTTTTGCAAGCCTTGGGCGTAGAGATTCTGCACCGATTGGTGGACCTTATCAGCTAGGGCACAATCCGGTGGGAGGACCTGAGGACAGGGCTTCATCTCGGCGCCGCTGCGCCTGCTTTTAGTCCGTCTGTTCTGGTTTTAGATGCAGTTTTCCGGCCTTGATTGCCCTCTGGATTTGATCGTATGTTCGGTGCTTCCGGGTATTGAAGTTGCCTTCGACGAGGTCCCTCATGAACTGAAATTTCATTCTTGTCCAGAGAGTGAGGACCTGTTCCCGGCCAAAAGACGGGAACAGGTGTTGGTCGCCTCTTTGTACGGGGGATTCGGTGGCGTCTCCGCCCAAGGATTTCAGCAGGCCCCTGAAGCGGCGAAGGTCTTGGGCGGATGACCGCAAACGCCGTACCGCCGATTCGGCTTCCGACGCTTTTTCGGGGGCGGTATTTTTGACATTGTTGACGAATACCTCCAACGGGATGGCGGCTTCGATGTCGACCAGGTCCTCCACAGCGTCCATGAGCTGTCGATGTTCGTCGGAGCTTGGCTCCCAGCCGAAGCGGCCCGTCTTCACATCAAATGAGAAGTCCCGGATCAGCTCAGCGTGAGTTTCCCTGGCGGTGCGAAGCTGCCGGCCGACGGTCAGGAGTCTGATCGCGTCCCAACCGCTGTCGCTGTAGGTAGCTTCCAGGACTAAGCCGGTCATTGGCATGACGGCTGGTCCGTTGGCGGCGAGTTCTTCCTCCATGGAGGTCCGGTCATAGCTCCACTGCTCCGGACCGTCAGTGCCTGCAAACCAATCCACGAGATCTATCGTCCTCATGGGCATGATGTCGGGCTGACCGTCGCTCGAAGGTGGTACGGGAGCGAGCGGGCGTGTGACGTCAAAGAGGATGGCCACGGGGGGCACCCTCAGGACCCGGGATAGGGCCATAAGTTCGGTGACAGTAATGTCTTCGCGGCGGCCCGTTTCGATATTGGCGATGACTGACCGAGACATACCGGAATCATCAGCCAGGTCTTGGGCTGATAGGCCTTCTCGTTTGCGGAAGGCGCTGATCCTTCGACCGATCTCGGTCATATTTTGTGTCATAAAAACACAATATACGAATAGGCGACCCATTGGTACACATTATGGTAATCTCGATGGTGGTTTGAAGCCTGCTCTGAGGTGGGCGTGGCTGAAGAGGAAGGGCACATAGCCTATGGGTGGGCCCGCGGGAGGCGAAGCGAAGAACATCGGTGCCTGGGGAGACGAAAGCATGCGCCTTACCAAGGTGCCAACGCCTATGTACATGCTTGGCGCCGCTCTCGCCGATGAGGCCACGGCCGCCCGTGCCCGCGACGCTATGCTCGGGATCCACAAGAAGGGGCCGAAACTACACTGGCGGGACCTGGAACCCCGCGCCAAGATGCTGTCCGTGGAAGCCGTCGCTTCGCTGAGTTTGGACCATATTGTTGTTGTTGCCAGCCCCTTGGATCCGAGGAAGCAGGAGCGGGCACGCGCCAAGTGCATCGAAAGGCTCTGCTGGGAGGTAGAGGACTTGGGCGGCACAAGTGTGACTTTTGAAGCGCGGACCCAATCGTTGAACCAGCGCGATCGACTGCTGATCCCCAAGCTCAGGGGCAAGGGCGCCTTGCCTGTGGGTTTGCGGGTCGATTGGATGAGAGGTTCAGAGGACCCGATGCTTTGGATCGCGGATCAAGTCCTGGGGGCCATCGGGGACGCGGAAGCCGGGGAGCCCCGTTACTTCAAAACCATCCTTGAGGACGTCATGATTTCACGAATCGATCTTTAGAAACGCGAAAGCCAGGTCCCGTTACAAAAGCGGGGGTCCTGGCTTCACTTCCTCCACCCCTCAGGATGGAAGCTCACGTTTAGTGTACAACAATATTCCCTGGCTTTCCCTTAGTCGTTCCGCAGGTAGAGGATTATGCGCTGCACGCCTCTAGTCCGAGTTGGTGTCCAGGCCGCGTGGATTCAGGAAACTGCTTCAAACAACCCTATCCACTACGGATCGCGATCGCTTTGGATCCCTCGGGAGCGCTAGCCGATGAGTCAGAGGCGTCGTTAGGCGGCGGCCGCGCCGGCGTCGGTGATGCCGACCAGCAGCCATTGTTCTGACATGGGGTCTCGGCGCAGCTCGAACGTGCGCAGCGCCGAAGTGGAGGTCAGGCGGACTTGGACCTGCCAGTGCTCAATGCTGACCAGGTCCCCACATCCGACCGGTGCCCGTTTGGCGGAGTTCCACCAGTCCGAGCGGGTGAACCAGCGCACTGGTTCGGCGGCTACGGCCCAGATCCGGTCGTCATATCTGACGGCCAGGGGAATGCCTTTGGCGGTAAACCGGACCTGCACCGGCACGTCGAGGGGTTTGTCAGTTGTTGTTCTTGCCACGGGTCCGCTCTCCCAAATTCCTGTTCATCATTTCCTCCCGGCGGGTGACCGCTGAGCTCCATACCCAGGTCCGGTACGTGACCGGGCCGTCCTTCCACGTCACTTCGGCTGCTTTCGCTGTCCAGGCGAACACTTCGCCGTCCACCAGTTCGGCGCAGTTCGGGAACCGGATCCACGCCTTCACAGGGATGCCCGGAAACCCGTTCTTGACCGGGAAGTGCTCGAAATCGAGCTCTTCCACGGTCAGCCCGATTGGGCCGGCCCGCCGTGCGTACTGCGCCTGCAGCGCGGCCGCAAAACTCTCGGAGGACATACCACAACCTTAGAACATATGTTCGAATAGACACGCCAAAGTCGGCCAAGGTATGGCCGCCGCTTTTGATGATGGGGGAGGGGTACGACAAAGCCCGGGTTTATATCCACCGGAAGTTGCGTCCACAGCGGTGAAACCCGCCGCAGCGCTGTCGTCAGCGGTGCCTGTTGTTCAGTTCAGGCGGGACTCCGACGTTTGCAGGGTCCAACTCCGGTCTGGAGCGCCGGTAGCCGACAGGATGCCGGAAGGACGTACCGGACCAGGCGACGTCGGCGGAGATTTCGACCACGAACGGTTCGACCAAGGTCAGTCGCACGGGGCCTTTGTCCTTACTGAATCTGTTCAGGGAGGACTCGCTGATCTCTTCCGGCCAGTGATGCCCATGCCCGGCTGCATGGAGGTATCGGCCCAGTTCGCGCTGGACCTTAGTGGACAGGGCGGTCGAGCGACCGACAATCTTCAGTTCGCCGCCTAGGGGAAGGCCGGCGATGATGGCCTGCGGCTGGGAGACTGGCCCGATCACGGCGGCACATACCACGTCCCAAACATCTTTGTGCTTTAGCTTCGACCAGATCCTGGCGGCTTCGTAGGACTGGGCGCCACCCTTGAACACCAGACCTTCGATTCCTGTCGCGGGAAGATCCCGCAGCCAGATCTTGGCCAGGTCCACGTCCGTGGTGATGGGGGAGAGGTGCAACGGCGCCGCCCAGTCCCGGGCGAGCTCCTCGAGCAGCTGCCGTCGCCCGCTAAACGGAACAGCCCGTGTGTCCTGCCCGGCGACGGCCAGGACATCGAAGGCCACGAACGATGCTGGCAGCTCACTGGCCACCGCCGGAAGCGCGGCCCTGGAGGTGACCATGCGCCGCTGCAGCGCATCGAAATCCAGCCGGCCCCGGTTCCAAATGACGGCTTCACCGTCCAGGACCACGCCGGGAGGCAACTGCTCTGCGAGAGCAGCCGCTGCGTCCGGCAGGATTCGGGTAAGTTCCTTGCCCTGTCTGGACCACATCGTCACCGTGCCGCCGTCATTAGAGGCAGTAGTGCGGAAACCGTCCCATTTGGGTTCTACGTTTAGGCCCCCGGGCAGTGCGTTGGGGCCGGGGAAGGTCTTGACGAGTTTCGCCAGCGCAACCGCGACTGGTGGTTGCAGCGCCCGCGGAAGGGACTCGGCCATGCGCCAAGCCTAAAGGAGAAACCAGCACCAAAGTCTGTGCCGGCTTTTACTTGGCCGTAGGACCTTCCGTAGCGGCGTCCTCCGCGTTGACGCGGCGGAGTAATGCCGCCATGCTCCGCACAGCTGCCGGATCTTCCTGCCAGGGCTTCCTGCCTCGTGAGCAGGCATGAAAACCGGTGACAGCCGACTCTTTCGCTGCCTCGGCGAGTTCGTCCCAGGCCGCTTTCAGATCTGCCATCTGCTCAGGAGTCACCGGCTCCTGTTCCTTCGGCTCAATGGCCGCTGCGAAGGCGGGACGACCAGCAGCCGTCGCGGGCGTGCGCCGATGGGCGAACCAGCTCCGAAGACCCATCGGTTTTCCCTTCGTATCAACACTTCAGTGACCGTCCAAGGCAAAGCAGAGGGCCGCAACCGGTAGGACGGGGCCCTCTGCCCTGGGGTGTAAACATCCTGCTGCTTACGCCTTCGAGCATGCCACACCGGTAAGTGATGGTGCATGCTCGCAGGGCTCGCACCCGTTTGGCGTCCGCTGGCGCGGCCGGCTGTTGGGTCCAGGGCGCGCCGTCGCAGAGCTCCGGACCCCCTGGCCCTTCTTGTCTACGACGTTTTCTGGTTGCTGTCCTTCGGATTGTAGGCGTCCGCTCCACCCCGTCTAGCCCCTCCTTCGTCGGGGCCTGCGGTGCAGGAATTTCCCTTCGGCGCTCGTTCCTCGCTGATTTCCTCCGGGAATTTCCCGCCCCTTGCCCTGCGGGTAGACAGGGCTCCGTCGGCCGCCAAGCAAGCAAGCTCGCCAGCAACCAAAAAACACCTGTGAGTCTTTACGTGGTTGGTCTGGGACTAGCTGGCAGTGTTGATGCCGGTCGTTCTGCCTGGCGCGTGACTCGAAAAAACAATTGCCCCTTGAGGGTGCGTTTCCCCCGACTTGTCCGCGCTGGGTGGAGCGGCCGGCGCTGACCTGTCCCACGTCGGTGGCTTGATTAGAAGCTTGCCCAGCCCCTGCGGTTGTGGCTCATCACAGTATTGCCTCGAAGTGACTCTTCCCAGATCCAGTGCCGGTCGTGATGCGGCCAGTCTTGCCCGTTCGGAAGGAAGGAGGGTGGCCGCGTTGACTATCGTTGCGCAGACCCGCCCGTTCGTAATCGGCGTGGACTGCCACGCCCGCACACACACTTACGCCATCATCGAGGCCAGTACCAAGCGACAGGTCGCGTGCGAGCAGTTTCCGGCCACCTCGGCAGGTAATTCCCGCGCACTTGCCTGGGTAGCCCGACGGACAGACGGCGACATGGCCTGTCTATGGGCCGTAGAGGGTATCGGCTCCTACGGGGCACGTCTGTCCCGGGCAGTAACCGACGCCGGCTATGACCTCGCCGAAGCTCCACGGATGAACGCCCGAGGTCGCCGGGCGATCGGCAAATCCGACCCGCTGGACGCCGCCGCCATCGGAACCGCAGTCTTGGGCTTAGAGGAGTCCCAACTCCGCTCCCCGCGACACGATGAAGGAACCCGTGCCGGACTCAGAATCCTGAGCGCAGCACGGGATCAGCTGACGCGGGAACGAACAATGAATGTCAATGCACTCATCGCCCTCCTCCGGGCACATGACCTGGGAATCGACGCCCGTAAACCTCTGGTGCCCGCCCAGATCGCCACGATCACCAGATGGCGGGAACGAGACGAGCAGATCGAACTATCGATCGCGCGCGGGGAAGCAATTAGGTTGGCGCGCCGCGTTCTCGAAGTGACCACTCAGCTGGCTGCGAACCACAAGCGCATGACAGAGCTGATCCAGGAAAGCCCCGCGGCGCCGCTGTTGGAGATGGTGGGCGCCGGGGCTGTCACAGTCGCCACCGTCCTGGCGGCTTGGTCGCATCCAGGAAGGGTTCGCAGCGAAGCCGCCTTCGCCTCCCTGGCAGGGGTGAATCCTTTGCCAGCCTCAAGCGGTAACACGGTCCGGCACAGGCTCAACCGGGGCGGTGATAGGCGCCTCAACCGAGCCTTGCACACCATCACCATGACCCGGATGGTCCACGACCCCGGAACACGGGACTATGTCGCCAAACGCACCCAAGAAGGCCGCAGCTACCGCGAAATCCGCAGATCCCTCAAGCGCTACATCGCCCGAACCCTCTACCGCCAACTCAACGCCCTTTACGCCGCCGCGGAACCGCCCTCATCCCACGTTGCGGGGGCAGACGGTTCAGGTGGTGTCCCTTAAAGGACCCCTCAGCGGGACGTTCGGTGTAATGGCAGACTGCTGGATATGAGCACTCTTGAGCGGGACGCCTCCGCGGCTTGGTCGGCTCTTCGGCGTGTTTGGTCAGAGTTGGGGTGGACGAGCCCCGTCTACAGTCATGGAGCTTTTCATCATGTCGCGGTGCTGGGTTCAACCGGCGTCGTGCGCGTGTCGTTTGCTTCTAACCATGAGGCGCAGATCGCCCGTGAGAGCGCTGCGCTCCTCGCCGTGAGCAGTTCCGGGCTCCAGACCCGCATCCCGACGCTCCTGCGGACACTGACCGGTGACACCTGGTCTGCGATGGCGTGCACCGTCGTCGCGGGAGCCCACAGGGCGGATCGGCCGTGGCACGAGGTCCGGGACGATTTTGCCCTTATCCTCAATGACCTTCAATGCGCGCAACTACCGACAGGGTTGCCTCCCGTACGCTCCTGGTGCGGCGGGGACTCCTGGCCTGACGTCGTTGAGCGCATCACGGCAGATGCCGGCACTCACGTGCGGAAAGCTGCCCAGATCGTGGTGCGGGAGGTTCTGAGTCTCGAGGAAGAGGTGACCGCTTCTATCGTCCATGGTGACTTCGGTCCGCACAACAGGGTCGTGGAGTGATCCTGCCTCAAGCCGACGCGCGAAGTTCGACAGTGCGTGGCTTTGGAGCTTGCGGTCTGCCCCAAGCGCTGCGAAACAGCGCCCCGAATTGACGCCGTCTTTTGGTGGACCATACAGGAGTGCCAGCACGTCTGAGTCCACAATGTCCCCTACTTTGGTCGCGCCGTACGAGCGAAGGTGTCCGAGTTAGAAGGCGCGCGACGGTGGGGTATTTGGCAGCCGTGTAGTCACTCCAGCCCGAGGCTGCGTCAGCTGCAATCTTCTTGGCCTCAAAGTATTCGGCGCGGGCCGCCGGATCTTCTCTGAGCAGATCGCGGAATGCGATGCGTGCAGACCATTCAGTGCCTTCGAATGCGACGACGTGCACCACGGATTCCCGATGGCGGCGGCTTGGCCACGCGAGCCAGCAATGGCCGGGCTTCATCCCCTCGAGGTCGAACCCCGCCATTTTCAGCGCCCGGGCTGCATTTTGAACGCTCGAAACCTTGACCCCAACGATCACGTCTATGACATCTTTCGCCGGCAGGTCGGGCACGGAAGTCGAACCAATGTGTTCGCAGTGGGCTTCGGGGAGCACTTCGAGGATCGCCGCGGCGAACCGGGCATAGTGGTCCGCCCATTCCTCGAATCTGCTCGCCACAAGTGTCACCGGCTGTTCGTCGTCCATCCGTCCGATTCTGGTCCCGATGGTGTCTGCACTCTTTGAGGCCACGCCGCTGCCGCCTTGGGTGGCGCCCGATAGGCCCTCTAAGGTGTTGCCACAGTTGGGACCCGCTTGGTGCTGGATCGAGGACCTGAGCTCGCAAGTCACGGACAGGGCAGCACCAAAGGTCTCGCATGCCGGATCGTGTCAGCAGACTCGCCCGTAAGCCGGTCGATCACCGTGCCCAGGAAACGCGCCGCTACGTTCGTCAGTTTCAGAAGTCGTCTGCACCGTCATGCATTTATTCAACAGTCGTTTGCACCAAAGACCGAGCTGCGGGACTGCAACTGCTTCAGGGTTCGAGGCCCGGACCCAGCGGTACAGCGTGGGCACCGAGACCCCGAGGCTGGCAGCAACTTCCATGGGCGGCGTTCCCTAGCTGAGGAGCTTCCGAGCTGAGCGGATCTTGGCCTCAGTCATTACACGCTTGCGTCCGCCGACCCGGCCCTGTTCGCGCGCTGCCTGGAGGCCCGCCTGGGTGCGTTCGACCATGAGCTCGCGTTCCATCTGCGCCAGGGAGGCCATCACGTTGAAGAAGAAGCGTCCGGAGGCGGTGGTGGTGTCGATCGAGTCGGTGAGGCTGACAAAACCAATTCCGCGCTCAATGTCCAGGGCGAGCCCGAAACAACGGTCAGTGGACTTTGCGCCGAGCTAGAAGTCACCCGCCAGGCGCACCACAACGACTCGTACAGGAACGTCGGCTCGAAGAATCCTAAGACCACAGGCGCCCCGGACGCGTCCGTCGCGGCGATCCCGGAGGCAGGGTCCACCTGGTGGATCTGGAGCTTCCATGGCAGGGTGCTGGGGTCGCCGTAGAGTTCGTTGTTGAACCAGTTTCCCCAGCGGCACAGCGCCTGGGCGAAGAGGACGCCGGGGGCGACGGCGTCCAGGAAAGCGACGAAGGAGACCTTCAGCCTGCGGCAGCCGATCCCGGCGCCGGCGCAGCCAAAGGCGACGGCACCCCAGATGCCGAGGCCGCCGTCCCAGATGGCGAGGGCGTTCCACGGGTTCCGACCGGGGAGGATATACAGTTCGGGGTCGGTGATGACGTGGTAGATCCGGCCGCCGATGAGTCCGGCCGGAATCGCCCAGAGGCAGATGTCCACAGCACCTGACCCGGTTGGCCGCCGCGCTGCTGCCAGCGCCGGGACCCGAGCCAGAGGGCGAGTGCGATGCCGGCAAGAATGCACAGCGCGTAGAAGTGGATGGTCAGCGGTCCCAGATGGAACGCACTGAGGGTCGGTGATGGGATGAATGACTCTGTTGGAGCCTGCGCAGCCATGGCATCCTACCGGATGGTGAATGGGGAACGTGAAGGCTAAGCCTATGGTTCGGCGCGGCCGGGCGGTAATTGTTCCGCTGTCGTGCTGATCAGTCGGCGGAACCTGTCATCGCTCGGTGGCCTCCGCCCAACGTGCCGGCGGCGCGGACGATGTCGGGGTGGGGGGTTCAGCAGGCGAGCGGTGCGCGGTCGTGGTGCCGGTACGTGGTCGTTATAGAGCGTTGCTGGAAAACGGCGGGTAGCTGGAGATTATGTAGTCGGCGGCGGCGGGACCTGCGATTCTTCGTCGAGTCTTGCCTGGTTCTACTCCGTGGTGTTGGAGCGCGTCGCGGAAGTGGCGGGCCTCGAGGGGGCTGATGCGATGCAGAATGCACCAGCTGGTGTAGAGCCCGTAGAGGCAGTCGGACCCGAGGGGTTCCTGAGTCTGGTCCGGAATTGTTGCTTCCAGGAGAAATTGCGTGATGTGTGAGGTGGGCATATCGCCTCATTCTGCGCGTGTGCGTTCTTTCCACCGGACTGCTTCAGTGGCTTCCACCGCACCCTGCACCTGGGGGCGGGGATCCGGCCCCGAAGGGCATATCGGATACACGCGAATCTACGTGGTGTACTTTGGCACCGTCCACTTTCCAGTGGACGGTGACGACGGCATTTTTGTGGCTGCCCGGAGGCCGGTGGCTGTGCTTCGCATTCGGAGCAGAAATTGTGCCCACTTATCGTTCGTGCGGCAAAGGCCAGCGGCTCCTGCACTCCACTCTGAGTCAGCCTCCAGACTGTACCGGCGCGTCTCCCCTGCAGGGCCACGGATTGGAGCTCGATTTCCTGGCGCGAGGTGCCCTGGCGGCCATGTGGTCGAGGCGGGTGTCTTTTCCACCCTACGATTGCCGGCGGGCCGCCGGCGGCGATTTTGTTCGCAGGGCCAGTGACGGGTATGGAATGCCGCCCTCTTGCGGCCCTTAGTGGGTTCCCGTTACCCATGTTGGGTTTCCGTCGGGCCGGTAGATGACTGCGTTTCCGTCGTCCTGGATGACGAGCCGGCTTCCGGGGTTGTTATCGGTTTCGGTGTCCCACACGTATTCGTCGTGGGGGCCGTAGAGGACTAGGTTCCCGTCGGGCTGCATGATGCATGCCCCGGCGCCGCGGCCGTTGGTCCCGGAGTCCCACAGGGGTCCGTCGGGGCCGTAAAAGACGAGGTTCCCGTCAGTCTGGTAAAGAAGTCCGTAGAGCCCGTTGGCGGATCTGATTCCGTGGGTGGGGGTGAGTGTTGATCCTGACTGCAGGACGTGGGAGTCGGCGCTGCCTGGCGGCTGGCATGTTTCTGTAGCCCACAGCGGGGAACCGTCGGGCCGGTAGATGACTGCGTTTCCGTCGTCCTGGATGACGAGCCGGCTTCCGGGGTTGTTGTCGGTTTCGGTGTCCCACACGTATTCGTCATTGGGGCCGTAGAGGACTAGGTTCCCGTCGGCCTGCATGATGCATGCCCCGGCACCGCGGCCGTTGGACCCGGAGTCCCACAGGGGCCCGTCGGGGCCATAAAGGACGAGGTTCCCGTCCGTTTGATAGAGCAGCCGGTAGCGGCTGTTCGGAGAGGTTGCTGCGGAGCCGGGGCGGAGTGCTGTTTCCGGGTGCAATGTCATGGCCGTTCCCCGTCGGTTGTGGTGATGAATCGTGGACGCATCTCCGGGCGTTGGTTTACGGCGGCCCGGTCCGGAGGCGGAGACAGCGGTGCGCGGGTTTGGATCAGGTGGTGTCTGAGTACAGCGATGTGGTCGCCGGGGTGGACGGCGAGCAGACTGCGCAGCCGGTGCCTGGCGGGTGCGGCTGTTGGGTCCGTTCCTGACAGGACGGTCCGGATAATGTCCTCCGCCTGTGAGTCCAGTGTCATGGAGGTGTCGTCATCACGTTCTGCGTGGCTGGCATTTGCCTCAGTCAGTGCAGTCAGGGGTTGCTGAGAACTCATGGGGTTATCCTTCTTCTTTTTCTTCTTCTTCGATGCGGACGCTTCGGCTAATCGGTTTTGATCTTTTGTCCGCGCATGGACGGGCGGGGCCGTGCGGCCGGCCGGTCGCCTGTCCCTGCCGCGCTTGGGTGGTCAGTTGCGGCGGCCGTCTGTACGCGTCATCGATGACGATCCCTGAATTGTGCAGGTTTTGACTGGTGCCGGCCTCCGGCCCGTGGCGGGAGTTTAGGTGGTCCCGCCGTGCCGGGCGATACGTGGCGGCCGGAGGTGTTGCTTTGGGCCGCCCGGAGGTTTGGCTTTGGTCCTTTTTCGAACGTACCACGCGGCCGCGGCGGCGGTGAGGGCGGCCAGCAGGGCGATGGTTGCTGTGGGGCCGAAAGTTTTGGCTGCCGTGAGGTAGGCGCTTCCGGCGAAGTAGCCGGCGAGGACCACGGCGGCACCCCAGGTAGCGCCGCCGACGATGTTGAAGGCCAGGAACCGGCGGTAGGGCATGTGGGAGAGCCCGGCAAGGGCGGGCATGACAGCGCGGAAGAACGCGGTGAACCGGCCAAGGAACACGGCGGATCCTCCCTTGCGGGCAAGCAGGTCCCGGGCGCGGTCCAGCCCGGCACGGCGTTTTTGGAGTAAGGAGATTTCCAGGATTCGGGATCCGAAACGGCGTCCGATCTGGTATCCGACGGTGTCCCCGCCGATAGCGGCTGCGATGACGAGGACCAGGACCAGCCAGAGCTGCAGGTGGTGCTGGCTGGCCAGGACCCCGCCGAGGACGGCTGCGGTTTCCCCGGGCAGGATGAAACCTATGAAGAAGGCGTCTTCGGCGAAGACCAGCGCACTGATAATCAGGTAGGCGGGCAGGGGCCCGGCGTTGCGGACGGCGTCGATGATCCAGGTCATGAGCTGGCCCTCTGCTGTCGGTCCGCCGGGCGCGGAGGTCCGGGGCAGGCAGCCGGGTTCGGGCTAGTAGGGATCTGCATGATGGTGCCTCCTGCGGTTTCGTTCCGGTACTACCAGCATGGCTGGCGGTTCCTGAGGGCGTCCTGAGTCTTATTCCTGCACCAGTGCTTGACCGGTAGGGGGTTAGTCGATTTTTTCTCCGGTGCCTTTGGCTTTCGTGGCGGTGGCGGTGACCGGGGCGAGTCCGGGTGCGGCGGCTTCGACGTTGATCTTTACTTCGTTCGTGGAGGTTCGGTAGAGGCTGTATTTGTTCTCCGGGTAGTGCCCGGTGCCGGTGGCGTTGTCGAAATACACTGTCGCTGACGTATCAGGTGCCAGGGTCAGCCCGTCGAGTTTCTGGTAGTAGGACTCTGTCTGTCCGGTGGCGGTGTCTTTCATGGTGTAGTACACCTCCAGGCCGGTAAGCGGCGCGGGGGTGGAGTTGCTCAGGGTGAACTGAAGGCGGTCCGGGACTGCGGCGTTGGTTTGAGGGTCGGTGTTGTCTTCGGCCTTGGCCTTGCTGATGGTCAGTCCGGTGGCGGTCCCGGTGGCGGTGATGGGGTTTTTTGTCACGGGAAGTACGGTCGCTGCGGGGCCGGCCGCGGCGGTGCCGGTGGTGCCGGCCGTGGGGCTGCCGGGGCCGGAGGCCCCTTGCCAGATCAGGATGGCGGCCAGGATGGCGATGGCGATGAGGGCCAGAGGGAGGATTTTTTTAAGGGCGGGCGTTTTCATTGTTCTTAGGCCTTTCGGAGGAGTTTGTGCCGGGTGGCGGCCAGGACCGCGGAGCCCGTTGCTGCGGTGAAGCCGGCGAGGAGCCAGAGGGTGTGGTTGAAGGTCTGAGCCCATACATAGGCGGGGCTCTGTTGGTTGTATTGGTTTTTGATACCGAGCCAGGCGAAGAGGGGGCGTTCGTATTGTTTGGTGAGGGAGGTTTGTTCGATGAGGTCGCGGGCTGTTTCGTAGCCGGTGAAGTTGGCCATAACGGCGTGCTCGTGTGCTTTGTCGATTTGGAGGCTTGCGAACAGCCCTCCGGGGATCTGGTTGTCCGGATCCATGGTGTCGCCGATCTGGGGGATCACCAGAACGACGATGAGCCAGAGGACCAGGGCCAGTACCAGGCCGGTGGCCGGGGTCCGGGTGAGGGCGGCCAGGGCCAGCGCGGCGAGCGACCACATGGTCAGGTAGATGGTGGTGTGGGCTGCGGCGAGTACTAGTCGGGTGAGGTCTGTGCCGGTCAGGGGGGCGTTGCCGGCGATGAGCAGGGCCCCGGTGATGACGGAGAACAGGGCTGCGGTGACGGCGGCCCAGATGGTGAAGGCGGCCAGGATTTTGCCGGCGGCGAAGCTGTGGCGTCCCAGGGGACGGGTGAAGATCAGTTGCAGGGTGCCGTTGTTTTTTTCCTTGGCGATCAGTCCGTAGCCGAGGATCACGGCGAAGAGTGCCCCGACGATTTCCAGGTACTCCGTCGCTGCCCGCAGCATCTGCAGCGGGAAGAGGTCCGGGGGCGGTGCGGTGACGGTGCCGCCGCTGGCTTTGAGGGCGGCCAGGTAGCTGGTGTAGTCAGCGGTTTTGGCACGGAAGTCTGCGGCCGCTACGAGGACGGAGAGCACGACGATGAGGGCCAGGAAGGTGATCAGCAGCCGCATGGAACGGTTTCGGGACAAGTCCCGGATTTCCTTCCCGCAGAGCGTGAGGAGGCTAGTCATGGAGTTCCTTTCGCATGCTCGCGCGGCCGGTCAGGACGATCAGGGTGACCCCGACGGCGAGGAAGGCCAGGATGACCATGATCCCGCCGGTCATCGTGCCGCTGGCCTGGGGGTCCTGCAGCAGGATCGAAGCGACGTGTTTGAACTGCTCCCCGAGGGACAGGGGGCCGGTGAGGGAGCCGGTGACGGCGAAGATCCCGGTCTGCGGGGCCGCGGGAGGTGTCACCGGGTTCAACAGCGAGACCGGGTGAACGGCGGTGCCGAGCAGGGGCAGGACGAAAATAATGACGCTCCAGACCACGATGGGAACCAGGAGCGCGGCGGTGTAGCTGGATGCGTGGAGCCCGGCCAGCATGCCCAGGGCCACGAAGAAGAGCAGGAAGATCCATGCCAGGGCAAAGAGTGCGGTGAGCCGGAGCAGCTGGCCGGGTGCCGGGATGCTGCCGGTGACCGCGCTGATGGAGGCCATGCATATCAGCGCCGAGGCCGCCAGCACGCCCAGGAGTCCCAGGCTGATGCCGGTAAATTTCGCGGCCAGGTACCCGGCCGGGGACAGGCGCCGGGTCAGGACCAGGTCGATCGTCCGGGCACGCCGGTCCCGCATCCCGGACTGCACACCGGTCACAACGGCCAGGAGAGCCCCGATCAGGAGGATGTAAATGACGGTATTGCGGGCGTAGTAGAGGGCCGGGACGTTGCCGAAGGGGTTAGGGGCACTTGTCAGTCCCTGGCCGGCGGCTGAGTTGTACACGTTCGTGACGGTTGCCTTCGCGGCCGAGCCGATGAACGCCGAGACTGCGGTCATGCCGATAAACACGGCCAGGAGCAACTGGGGCAGACGTTCACGTCCGGCGCTGCGCAGTTCATGACTGACGGTGGCGGCCCAGGGATTCATGACGGGGTGCCGGCTTCGATGTGGAGGTAGATGTCTTCCAGGGATGCCTGGTCGGGGAAGGCCCCGAGGGTGGCCGCGACGGAGTTCTGGTAGATCAGCCGCCCTGAGCTGAGGATTCCGATGCTGGTGCACGTTTTGGTCACTTCGGCCAGGAGGTGGGTGTTCATGAACACCGTCATTCCCAGTGACTGGTTGAGGCCGATGATGATTTCCCGCAGGTTGGCCACCCCTTGCGGGTCCAGCCCGGAGGTCGGTTCGTCCAGGAACAGCACCGCCGGTTCGTGCAGGATGGCCTGGGCGATGCCGGCGCGTTGACGCATCCCTTTGCTGAACGTGGACATTTTCTCGTGGCCGTGGCCGGTGAAGTCCACGGCCTCAAGGGCCGCTTCGATCCGGGCTGCGGGGGCCGCTATCCCGGAGAGCCTGGCGAAGAACGTCAGGTTCTCGGTGAGGGTGAGGTTGTCGTAGAACTGGACATTCTCCGGCAGGTAACCGATCGAGCGGCGCACCAGGTCAGCGCCGGTGGCCACGTCATGGCCGGCGATGCGGGCTGTGCCGGACGTAGCCGGCAGCAGGGTGGTCAGGATGTTCACGGTGGTGGTTTTACCCGCCCCGTTGTGTCCGAGTAGCCCGAAGATTTCCCCTCGAGGTACCTCGAGGCTCAGGGCCTGGAGGGCCTGCTTGGATCCGTAAGCCTTAGCCAGTGAGCTGGTTTCGATTGCCATGTCCGTCATACACCGCAACTTATGACGACGCCGGTAAGAGAAACCTGAGGACGGGCCTGAACCCCTGAACCCCGGACGCTCGTTCTTGAGCCCCCGGGCGTCAGCGGCTCAGGCCGAGGGCCGGAGCCAGCCAGTCCAGGGCCGGTCCCATCGTTTGTCGGGGGATCTCCCAGGAGTGCCCCTGGCCCGGGACCAGGACGGTCCTGACGCTCATGCCGGCTTTGGCGGCCGCGTCAGCGGTCCGGGCCTGGTATCCGGAGAACGTTCCATCCTGCGCCCCGGCGGCAAGGTAGATCCTGCTGTGGCTGTAGTGCCCGGCGGCCAGGACCTTCAGGGGCGAGACCGCATCGAAGGCTGCCGTGTTGCCGCCGAACGCCTGGGCGATAGTTGCGGACCGGTCCGGGCCCAGCGCGGGTTCGGCTTCGCCGCTGAGGTCGATCGCGGAAGGGTAGATGTCCGGGTGCAGTGCCGCCATCTGCAGGGCGCAGGTCCCGCCGAAGGAGAACCCGCCGACCGCCCAGCGGGCCGGGACCGGATCCACTCTCAGGGTGGTCTTGATCCACGCTGGAACATCGGTGGCGAGATAGGTGCCGGCGTTGGCGATCTTCGAATCCATGCACATGGTGTTCCCCGGCGCCGAGCCGTTGACATCCGGGATGACGACAACCGGGGCGAGCCCTTCGTGCGCTGCTGCGAAGGCATCCATGGTTGTTGCTACTCCTCCGGCGGTGATCCAGTCCGCCGGTGAGCCGGGCTGGCCCGCCACCAAGACTAGGACAGGCATCGCCGGCCGGGACGGGGCCTGGTAGGCCGGGGGGAGGTAGACGTACCCGGGGCGTGCAGCGAAACCTGAAACGATACCCGGGATCTGCACCGAGCTTATCGTCCCGGTCGCGGGGAGCCCCGGCGGTTTCACCCAGGTCGAGGCCACCGGGCCGGTCTTCGGGCCGGGAGCCGGCCCGGGCATGGTGCGGGGTACCGCGCGCGGCCTGCGGCAGCGCCCCGATGGCGGCGGTACTGGCCCCGGTCATGTCACCCAGGGTCCGGTACGCGGCGTAGTAGATGTTCACTTGTAACGCCGCCACCAGAATCAGCGCCGTCATGGCCACCGGTGCCAGGATTCTGCGGCGCCGGGAGCTTCCGGCCAGGTTCAGCCCCGGCCAGCAGCACAGCCCAGTACGCGAGCCCCATCCACACGGTCACGGGCAGCGGCAGCTCCTGGGCCGAAACCCCCGCGGCGTGGACCAGAACCCAGCCCGTCCCCGCAGCCAGCAGTGCCGCGGCCAGGAAGGCCCCGCCCGTGGCCATCCACCAGCGCCGCCGGCGGCGGATCAGCAGGAAGAGCGCGGCCGCCGCGGCAGCAACAGCGGTGCAGGCCGGGACTGCCCCGCTCAACAGCTCCACTCCGGTCAGGGTGATCATGCGGTCCTCTAACAGGTCAGGACATTGTGGACGCCGGGGGTTTGTTACCGGGGACAGGAGGACCCGCGAAGCCGGGGTGCTTCGCGGGTCCTGGTATGCCGGGGGTGAGGGCTGGGGGGTCCGTGGCGCCGGCTGGTTTCTTCCCTGGGTGCCCGGTGTTACGGAGTTCCGGGGGCGTCGCCCGGATCGGTGTGCTCACCGGTCTGTTCGACGTTCGGTCCGGTATCACCGGGGGCTTCAGGGGCGTCTGCCTTTTCGGTTCCCTCGGCCGCGCCCGGGGCGTCGGCGGCGTCGCCGGGCGTGGCCTTCTCCACCGTGCCCGGCGCGTCGGCCGTGTCACCCGGGGTGGGGGTATCCGCGGTGACGGACTGGGTGGTGGTCGGTGACGGGGAGGGGGTGGCAGCGTTTGCTGCCCCGATGCCGAGTCCGGCCAGGCCGAGGACTCCTGCGCTGACGATGACGATTTTTGTCCTGGCTTTCAGGTCTTTGACGTTCATGTCCGGCTCCTTTCGTGGCGGGTTGCGGGTCCGCCGGCGCCTCCCGGTGCGGGGGGCTATGGATCCAGTGTGTCCCGCGGGACCTGAGAGGACCCTTAACCCGGTTGAGATCCCGCTGAACCGGATCCGGTACCCTGCCACGGGAGGGGTTTGGTATCTGCACCGTGCCGGGCCCATCCTTGGATTATGGATACTGACCGGGTTCTGCCCTCTGCCGGCGGCGCGCGGTGGGGTGTGCGCAAGCGCGCCACGGCAACTGCGGTTCTGGTGGTTGCGGCGGCTCTGGCCGTGGGCGGGCTGGTCCTGCTCGTGTTGCTGCAGACCTCTCTGGTCGCTTCAACGGAAACGGCCGCCCGGCGGCAGGCGGCGGATGTGATCGCGCAGATCTCCGGGCAGGATGTCGCCGAAGCGGGCCAATACATTGTCTCGACCGCCCACACCGGCCAGTATGTGCAGATCCTTACTCCCGGCGGGGCGGTTTTTGCCGCCTCGGTGCCGGCGGCGAAGACGGTTGCCCTCACTTCCCTGCGGCCCGGTCACGGGCAGACTCTTACGCAGGATGTGTCCGGGCTGCCCAGTCTGCGCGATGATGATGATTTCCTGATCGTCGCGACCGGCGCCGACGTCGGCGGTCGCCTTTACACCGTCGTCGTGGCCGCGACGGTGCAGGTCCAGGCGGATACGGTGTCCACCGTGGCCTGGTTCATCCTCGGAGCCACCCCGCTGTTACTGGTAGTTGTGGGCGTGTCGGTCTGGGTGCTGGTGGGCCGGTCTCTGCGGCAGGTTGAACGGATCCGCGGCCAGGTCGCAGGGATCAGCGCCCGGAACCTGGACGGCCGCGTTGACGTCCCGCCGACCAGTGATGAGATCCAGGCGCTGGCGGAGACGATGAACATGATGCTGGGCAGGCTGCAGGCCTCGGACCAGGAACAGCGCCGCTTCGTCTCGGATGCCAGCCATGAACTCCGCAGCCCGCTCGCGACTCTCAGTGCCGGTGTGGAGATCGCCGCCGCCGACGCCTCGGGGGCGACGTGGGAACACATGAAAACCGTTCTCGCCGGCGAAACGGCCCGCATGCGGTATCTGGTCGAGGATCTGTTGACCCTGGCCAAAACGAACGACGGCGGCCTGCGCCTGGAAACTACAGATGTGGACCTCGACGATGTCCTGAACGAAGAAGTCCGCCGGTTGCGCTCCACCAGCACCCGCCGGATCGAAGCCAGCCTCGAACCCTCCCGGATCACCGGGGACCCGCGGCGCCTGGGGCAGGTCATACGCAATGTCCTGGACAACGCCGACCGGCACGCCGCGTCCCGGATCGGCATCACGTTGCGCAACACCGGCAGCGGGGCACAGATCACGATCGATAACGACGGCCCGCCGGTGCCGGCGGCCGACCGGGAACGGATCTTTGAACGGTTCGTCCGGCTGGATCAAAGCCGGTCCCGCGAAAGCGGCGGCAGCGGCCTTGGTCTGGCCATCGCCGCCGGCATCATGACAGCCCACCACGGCTGGATCCGCACCGGCGAGACCCTCGGCGGCGGATGCCGCTTCGAACTGGGCTTCGCCCCGGCACCGGAACCCCGCCAACCAAAGGACCCGGTCACGGCGGGAGACCCGCGGGCGCCGGATACCCCGTAAGTGTCCGGCCGGCTTCGCAGCCATCCGGGAGCCCCGGCCCGGCGCCGGCGGTATCCGGACCGCGGAAGCCGGGGTTGCGGGACGGATCGTCACAGCGGTTCCTCAGCAGCGGTGAGGAAGTGTGGTCCCCATGAACCTTCGCAGCATACCCGGCACCGCTTTGGCGGTCGTCGTCGTTTTGAGCCTCGGCATGGGCTCGGCGTCCGCGGCGGAGCACGGAAAAACCCTGCCGCCGGCGACACCTGCCCACACTGCCGCCCCGGCAGTTCACCGTCCCGGCGGTTCTGACCTGGACGTCCTCACCGGCTACCCCAAGGAAGTCCACACCGATGAGCGGCTGATCGAGGAGGAACTCGAATTCGGCGAAGCCGCCCCGCACACACACCGGCGGTTCCACGCCGGCACCGCCTAAGCCAGCCCCGGCCCGACCGGCGCCGGAACCTCCGCAGGCGGCCTCAGGCACCGCGACGGACCCAGGACAATCAGGACAAGGGCGGAGTTTTTTACCCGGCCGGCCGGTCGGCGCCCAGCATGTACCCCATGCCCCGGACCGTGGCCAAGGTCTGCAGCCCGAACGGGGCATCGATCTTGCGCCGCAGGTAGCCGATATAGACCTCCACCACGTTGTCGCCGCCTTCAAACGCCGGATCCCAGACGTTGTCGAGGATCTGGGCTTTGGACACGACCTGGCCATGGCTGCGCATCAGGTAATGCAGCAGACCGTACTCCCGGGCCGTCAGTTCGATGACGGTATCGCCCCGGCGCACGCTGCGGCTGCCCGGGTCCAACGTCAGCGAACCCACCGTGAGGGTGACAGGCCGCTCCGGCGCGCCCCGCCGGATCAGGGCACGGATCCGGGCAACGAGGACGATAAAGCTGAAAGGCTTGGTCAGGTAATCATCAGCTCCCAGATCGAAGGCGTCCGTCTGGTCGTATTCCCCGTCCTTGGCCGTCAGCATCAGCACCGGGGTCCAGACCAGCCGCTCCCGCAACTCCTTCAGAACGTCGTAACCGTTCTTGAGCGGAAGCATCAGATCCAACAAAATCACGTCGTACGCGTTCTCCGTCGCAGCCCACAAACCACTGACACCATCATGGGTGACATCCACGACGAACCCCTCGTTGACCAGCCCGCGCCGGACCGTCTCGGCCAGCATCTTTTCGTCCTCGACCAGCAGAACCCGCATGTCCGCACCCCTTTCCTTTGATAGTTGCAGTATCCCGGAGTCCTGTTGTGCGGAACCTGAGAAACGTCGAAGCCCCTCTCAGGTTCTTCTCAGAGCCGGTGCCGCAAGCTGGTGGCACGCCCCGCGCATCAGCACTCGAACTGTCAGGACTGCACCATGGATACCTCCCCGGCCCGCCGGAGCACAATATTTCCCGGACTTCAGTCCTGGTGGTGGGTCACCGTGGCTGCCTCCATCTTCGCCACCACCGCCGCGGCCGGAATGGTGGCGAAGTCTTTCGGGCCGGTGTCACCGGAACTGGGACTGGACATTGCCCTGAGCCACGGCCGAAACAGTGCCCTAACCGGGTTGAGCGAAGCCATCCACTACGGACTGGGACCGGTTGGAGCGGTGACGCTCGTCCTGGTCATCTGCCTGTACCTGCTCGGGGTCCGCCGCAACCCGGTGCAGGCGGTGGCGTTCGGGTCCGTCGTCGCCGCCGGCTGGCTGGCCTCATCTGCGGTCAAAGCACTGGTGGGCCGCTCCCGGCCGCCGGGGGACGTGACAGCGTCCCTGGTCGTTGAAACAGGCCACAACAGTTTCCCCTCCGGCCACACGGCCTTCGCCGTCTCCCTGGTCCTCGCCGCCGTGCTGGTCCTGGCCCGCAGCAAGGGTCAACGGCTGGCAGCGCTGGTCGCGGGTTCGCTTTTCGCGGCAGTCGTCGCGTTCTCCCGCCTTTACCTCGGGGTCCATTACCTCAGTGACGTGGTCGGTTCGGTGTTCATCAGCACCGCGGCGGTCCTGGCCTGGTTGCCGGTATGGAATACCCTCATTGCACCCCGGATCGACCGCGTGCAGCTGATCCGGAAGTTAGACCGCACGGCCACGGACCGTACCCGGGGGTAACCCGGGCGGAAAGAGGCCCTGGAGGGCCACTCCCGTGTCAGCGTGCTACCCCTCCGTTGAAAGGAACCCTGTGGCTGCGACCCCTCAGGAGCCCGGGAAACCGGTCATTCCAAGGGCACTGGCCTTTGCGCTCCGGCAGCTGCGCCGCGCGCCGGCCACACTTGGCTGGATTTTCATTTTTTGGGCCGCCGGAGCGGTGTCGTCCAGTCTCATCGACGGCCCGTCCGGGACCCTGCGCCCGAACGTGGCCGCGGCGGCACACTCTGTGCCCGGCCACTGGTGGGCGCTGCCCGCCTCAGGTTTCTGGGCGCATAATCTGACCGGGTACCTGCTCGGAAGTGCCCTGACCCTGGTGGTGGGGCTGGCCCTGGAACCACGGATGGGCAGTGCACGGTTCGCTGCAGCCGCCCTTGGCTCCCAGATCCTGGGAATCGCCGCCGCTCTTGGCTTCCTGGCCGCCGCGCACCAGGTGATGGGTGCCTGGACACGCGAAATGAGCGGGCACCTCTTCCTCGGCCCCAGTGCACTCATCACCGGGGCACTCATGGCCGGCACGGCGACCATGTCCACCCTCTGGCGGCGCCGGATCCGCCTGGCCGTCTTCGCCCTGCTGATTCTGCTGGCCCTCTATACAGGCGGGTTCGCGGATTTGGTCCGGCTCGGAGCCGCCGTTGCCGGCGCCCTCCTCGGCCCGGTCCTGCATGGCAGGGCACCCCGGTTCGGCCGTCCCGTGACCTCCCGGCACGAAGGCCGGGTCCTGGTCGCCCTGCTGGTGGCCGTGTCCGCCGTCGGACCTGTCGTCGCCGGCCTGGCCCCGCACGCCGCCGGGCCCCTCTCGGTGTTGCGGTTCCTGTTTACGAACATCCAGCCCGTAGACCCGCAGACACTCCAAAGCCTCTGCACAGAACCTGGACAGGCCAAGGAATGCGCGAGGGCGCAACTGCAGCTGCGCGCCGGTGCCGGCGGGATCTTCATGGCCGTCCTCCCGTCGTTCTTGTTGCTGCTGCTCTCCGACGGGCTGCGGCGGGGACGCCGCTTCGCCTGGGCCGGCGCCGTGCTGATCGAGCTGGCATTGTCCGTTCTGGCAGGAATCACCATTGCCGCAGCGTTGTCCCCGGCGTCCCCAAACACCGCTGCCGGCGAAGCGGCGGGCCCTATCGAGGTCCCCGGCTACACACACCCGTTGGCCCTGATACTGCCGCTGCTGCTGCCGGTGGCACTGACGCTGGTGCTGCTGCTGACCCGCAAATTGTTCCCCCTCACCGCCCCGGCAGGAACCTACCGGAGCCTCGCGGTCAGCGCCGGGAAAACAGCCGCCGCCCTGGCCTCGGTCTACCTGCTCGCCGGCATCCTCCTGGCCCCCGGCTTCACGCCCGCTCCGGCGCCGCTTGACCTGCTGGCCGATATTCCCGACAGGTTCCTGCCGCTGGGATACCTGCTCGATCTCTCCCCGGCGTTCTTCCCCCAAAGCACCCCCGCGGTCATCCTCTATGAAGGCACCGGCACCGTCTTCTGGGCCGTCACCGCCGTCCTGATCCTCAAAACATTCCTGCACCCGGTCCCGGCCCAGCACGTCGCTGGGACCGCCCGGGCCCGGGAAATTCTGAAAACAGGGCAGGGCAGCACCCTGTCATGGATGACAACCTGGCCGGGGAACACCTACTGGTTCTCCGCCACCGGAGAAAGCTTCATTGCCTACCGGACCATCGCCGGAATCGCCCTGACCCTTGGAGGCCCGGTCGGCCCCGGGCACCAGGGAAAGTCCTCTTTGGCGGAGTTCACAGCATTCTGCACCGGTCACGGCTGGACACCGTGCTTCTACTCCGTACCCCAACACCTGCGCGACCACGCAGCTTCTCTTGGCTGGGGATCCGTGCAGGTAGCCCAGGAAACCATTCTGGAACTGGGCACGCTGTCCTTCAAAGGAAAAAAATTCCAGGACATCCGCACGGCCCTGAACAACGCGGTCAAAAACGGGATCCGCGCCGAATGGACCACCTACCATGACGCACCCCTCACCCTGTCCGCCCAGATCCAGGAAATCTCCGAAGAATGGGTAGCCGATAAAAAGGTCCCGGAAATGGGCTTCACCCTCGGCGGCCTGGACGAACTCAACGACCCCAACGTCCGCCTGCTGCTCGCCATTGACGACACCCACCAGATCCACGCCGTTACTTCCTGGCTGCCCGTCTACCGCAACGGCGCTATCGAAGGCTGGACCCTGGACTTCATGCGGCGCCGCAGCACAGGGTTCCGTGCCGGCATTGAATTCCTCATCGCCTCCGCAGCCCTGGACCTCCAAGCCGAGCGCTGCCGCTATATCAGTCTCTCCGGAGCACCACTGGCCCGGCTGGGCGGCACCACACCATCCACCGTGGAAACCCCCGAAACGGGAGGAACCGGCGGTCTCGACCGCTTCCTAGGCCGGCTCGGCGCGGCCCTGGAACCTGTCTACGGGTTCAGGTCCCTGCTGGCATTCAAAGCGAAGTTCCAGCCCCGCTATGAACCCCTGTACATGCTCTACCCTGACGCGGCCGCCCTTCCGGCCATCGGCAACGCCATCACCCGCGCATACCTCCCCGCCATCAAACTCCGCGAAACCCTGACGCTGGCCCGCCATGTCCTCGGACGCGCCAAATACAAAAAACTTCCCATCAAACACGCCCGACAGACCGGCCACCAGTCACCCTCCCGAAACCCCGGTGAGGCGCAAACGGTGAAACCTCACGCCGCGACACCGCCGCGGCCGTAACAACCGGTGCCCCCTCCGCCGGCCCAGGACGGCAAACGCGGCCGCAAACGAAGGACCCCCTTCACCTCCCCTTTGCGGAGAGGCGTTTCCTAGGGACCGGAACGGTAAACGTCGGTCCCGAAGGTGTTGACCCCCGGTTCGCCGGCGCCCGCGAGACGGGGCAGGGCGAAGATGTCTTCCATGGTGGCCAGCAGGCTGTAATGGTTGTAGGGGCGGTCCGAGCTGCTGCCCGGGGCGGTGAATGGGGAGAGCACCAGGGCGCCGACCTTTCCTCCAGTCGTGCCGCCGGTGACGCCCGTCGAGGGGCCGACGGCCCCGCCGTCGGCCTCGTCAAAGGTGATCACGAGCATGCCGTCCTGCTGGTAGGCGGGGGAGGCCAGGATCGCCGGCACCTGGCTCTTCAACCATTCATCCGCCGTACCGAGGCCGCCGGCGGTCCCGTCCACGCAGGGACTGTCGTGCCCGTCGTGGCAGAGGTTAGGGGTGATGTAGGAGAGGTTGGCCGTGGTGTTGACCGACTGCAGGTCCTTTGCGAGCTTGGAGTAGTTGACGACGTTTTTGGCGCAGTCCGGGGTGGAGGTCAGGGAACGGAAATAAACGAACGGGTTGTGGCGGGTGCCGTACTGGTCACCGGGGGAGGCCGCCACATGTTCGTCGACGGCACCGAGCTCCGGGTGCTGGCAGGGTGCGGACATGTCTTCCATGTAGCCGCGCCAGGCTTTCGCCTTGGCGTTCAGTTGCCCGGCGATGGTGGGCACCTCGGCAGGGAACACACACCCGTCGCCCATCAGCCGTCCCTGTGAATCAACACCCGTGCCGGTAAACGGCGTGTAGACGGGGCAGTCCTTTTTGGTGCTCATGTTAGGCGGCTGCCCGGAGATCTGGGCGAGATAATTAGGCAGCGAGTTGTGCGAGATGCCGTAATAGTTGGTCAGCAGCACGCCTTGGGCGCGCAGAGTTCCGGAGAGGTACGGGGCCGGGGAGCCGCTGTCCCACACCCGGTCATAACCCTTGTTCTCCAGATTGATCACGAACACGTGGCCCGGCGTGCCGGCCCGTTGTCCCTGCACCGGCCCACCCTGCGACTGGCAGGCCGCCGCCGTGACGACGAGGGCGACCATCGCCATCAGCGTGGCGGTCTGGGATCGCCGCGGGAGCGTGCTCTTCCGTAACGAACGAGTTCGGGCTGTCACGCTGAGCTCCTGTCCTCAGAATTTTCCTCGACGGATACCCCTGCGGTGACGCCGCCGCAAAGTTCCCGGCCCCTGCGACTGAGCCTGCCAGAAATGAGCCTTTGGGATGCTCTGATCTTCCTGCGGGCAACCGGTGAAGGAGCAGCCGCCGGAAAGAGCTTCGGCCGGTCCCCAGCGCCTGCGTCCCTTACCTTGTTCAGCATCTTTCGTGCTCCCGTCCCTGAGCGGCGGCGGTACGTCGTCGGCTCTTGAGCAGTTCCACTGCGATGGGGACGAAAGAGATTGCAACGATGACAACGAAAATCAGGTCAATGTTCGAACCGATCCACTCGTAGCGTCCCAGCCAGAACCCGAGCAACGTCACCCCTACGCCCCACAAGGCAGCCCCGATGGCGTTAAAGGCGAAGAAGGAACGGTAACTCATCCCGGCGACGCCGGCCGTGACCGGAAGGAACGTCCGCACCACCGGAACAAAGCGGGCCAGAACAACGGACCGGCGTCCGTACTTCTCGAAAAAGCGGTGCGCCTGGTCCACGTATCTGCGTTTGAAAAACCGGGAATCCTCTTTCCGAAATACCGCGGGCCCCGCTTTGCGGCCGATCAGATACCCGGCCTGGTCGCCTACGAAAGCGGCCACGAACGCGGCGGCCGCCAGAAACAGAATATTCACCTGAATAGTGCCGGTGGCCACCAGCAATCCCGCCGTGAACAGAAGCGAATCCCCCGGCAGGAAGAACCCGACCAGAAGACCGGTCTCGACGAACAGGAACACACACACGACCCCGACGACCCATGGAGCCAAGGCAGGATCACGCAGGAACTCGTTCGGATCAAGCCACGGCGGGAGCAGCCCGGCAACGGGTCGGGACAACACACCGGCAGGCAGCGCCAAAGAAACCATGGCCCTCACCGTAGGGCAACCATGCTGAGCAGACGCTGAGAACAGCTGCCCGGTGCAATCCGCAACGACCGGGCCCGTTCCTCAAACCCGGCACTCACACGCCGCCGGTAAATTCCCTGCCCGGGCCACAGCCGCTTCAGCTGACGCGACGACCTCAAGCCCGATCACGTCCAGGCGCGCCAAGCGGCGGACGTCCCGTTGAAGGGCATGTAGATCCGTCGACAGCCCACCCCGCCCGCACCCGGCCGCGGCCGCGGCAGCAAGACCTGTGCACCTGCCGGTGATAGCCTCTGCCTCGGCCGTGAGCCGTTCGGAAAGTTTCACCTCGAATACCTCATGACTGGCGCCATTGTCCGTCGTGGTGGCCATGACAACGATGTCACCGCCGCCGGCCAGGGCATGCCTTACGGCGGCATCCACGGCCGGACGATGCATCACGGTATCCGGGATAGCCCAGACACCCCCGGAAACGGCGACACCTCCGCCGTCAGCGAGAGCGGCGTAAACGCGGCGCCGATACCGGGGTGCAGCGCCACGGAGCCTGACTATCAGCACCAACCACGTCATGGACCCCAGCTTATCGGGCGCCGTTGGCCACACCCGGCCGCTCCGAATCCAGTGTGCGCACGGACTGCCCGGAACAATAGGTGTCCGCCACCCTTATCCGCGCCGTACAACCTGCCCCGGCGGCCAAAGAGACTCCGAAGCAGGGGCATTCCGACGGGAGAGCCCTACATGCATCGCAGCCCTACATGCATCACAGGCCCTCGGTACTTCAGCGGCAGCACAGCAGGAAGAAAAAGCCTCCGCCGCGGTCGCCGGAAGACTGCGGCCCCGGTAAGTGTGCGCCCGGTCCGTAGCTCCTAATGGCCGACCAGCCGCCCGCACAGCGTCGAAGGGCTGGTGCGTCCGACCCCGGTGAAGCCGCCGAAACAGCGCCCCGAATTGACGCCGTCTTTTGGTGGACCATACAGGAAGCTCGGTTATGCTGGCGCAGATCGTGCAACTGCCGTCCGGCTGACCAGCACGTGCCTTCCATCCCGGCCGGTACCGATGGTTAGTCAGAATGTGATCAGATCTAGGAGATTGGGTACACATGACCACCGCCAACCCTGCACCCGGGGGACCTTTGTCCACGGCGCCGGATAGCCCCGCTGTCCGGGTCGTGGTCGTAGAAAATCCGCATTGTCTCCAGGAGGACCTGGCCGTCGCCGTGAAGCAGGTCCGGGACACCGCAGAGTCGGGGGACAGACGAGGAATCCTAATGACCCGCCTCGGCCAGTCGCTGTTCACGGTGGAGGCCAGCCCCGACGTACCGTACGGAACCACCCTCGAGAGGGACCTCTGGAGGCGCCGCGCCGTCCCGGGCTCTGATCAAGCAGCACCGGTCCTGTGATACCCGACCCGGACCAGGTCCAGGGAAGTCTGTGGAGAACGGACCCGATAACGCTGCGGGAAATCGTCCTGGACAGGGAGGCGCTGTGGGCCCGCCTCGACTCCTGCCCTGCCCTTGAACGGGTGTGGATCTTATCGCTTCTCGGCCAGCCAGAGGAAGCCATACGCGCCGGCCACGCACTGGCGGCAACAGCCCGGGACCGGCTCCTACCCCTGTTGGTGCTCGCCCGCGCCTACCAGCGCCAATACGCCTGGCATGAGGCGGCCCGGATCCACGAAGAAGCACTACAACTGGCCGGGACCCGCGTCCGCGAGGCCATGATCCGATACCAGATCGGCAGGCGACTGTTCGACGAAGCCCGCTACCGCGAGGCAGCTGCCGATTTCGAATGGGCACGCGACCTCTACCGAACCTCGAACACACCCGGGCAAATGGTTCGCACGTGCCAAGACGCCCTCGACAGAGCCCGCGAGCTGCTAACCGGGCTCTAAGCCCGGCCGAACGCAAACCGGGACGACGCCGGACCATGCCAGGGCTGTCTGTTCAATGACCACTACCCGGCGCTGGGTCTGCTGGAGCCCACCGATCACCAACCGGCCACAGCCGGCCCACTTCGGCCCCTGTAGGGGCCCTTACAGCTATCCGAGTACCCACAGCGTTCCAATTCTGGCCGCAGGAACGAGAGACCACCGAACCCGGGAACCATGAAGCCCGAAGCGTGGTGGTGAGGGCGGCGTGCATCAGGCAAAGCACGAAGAAAGCGCTTCCCACGACCGGACCGAAATTCCCTCTACGGGGGAGAGGGGAAGCTGAACGGTCACCACGAGCCGCCCCACTCACCGGCAAAACAACTTGGTCCGCGCCCGCACCCTTTTCGAGCCGCTTGACAGGCATAGAAGCGTCGGGGGGAGAGGGAAGCTGGCCGGTCACCACTAATCGCCCCGACACCCCACGTCTCTGCAAGGACAAAAACTATGAACGTAACACCCACGCTCGAAATGCTCGACCCCGCGACCTTGACCGTGGACATCAACGTCCGGAAAGACGCCGCCCTGACCGCTGATTTCGTTGCCAGCATCAAGGAACACGGCGTGATGGAACCCGTGATCGCCCACCGCAGGGACGACGGAACCGTGCACGTTCTGATGGGCCAGCGCCGCACCCGCGCCGCCGTCGAAGCCGCCCGGCCCCTGATTCCGGTGATGATCATCGACAGCCCCGAGGAAGCCGAACGCATCGTCACGCAGGTAGTGGAGAACATCCAGCGCGCCGAACTCACCGAAGCCGACGAAGCGGACGCTTACCACCAGCTGTCCCTGATCGGCGTCTCGGCCGCGGCGATCGCCAAGAAGACCGGGCGGACTAAGACCACCGTCGAGTCCGCTCTCAAAGCCAAGTCCACCGAGACCGGAGCCGCGGCCCTGGGCAAGGGCTACACCATCGAAGAGGCGCTTGTCCTCCAGGAATTTGAGTCTGACGAGGACGCGACGGCCGAAATCGAATCTGTCATCATGGACGAACCCGACATGCTCCTGCACGTCACCCAGCAGCTGCGCGACAAGCGCGACCGCGCCGCCGCACTCGCCGCTTTCACTGCCGACCTCGAAAAGGGCGGGATCACTATTGTTGAAGCCCCCGGCTACAACGACGAGAGCGAAACCCTTCGCGTCAGCTCGCTCAACCGCGCTGACGGGGAACCGGCCACCGACGAGGACGGAAACGCCGTCTACATCAACCAGAACTACCACGGCGAACACACCACCGTCCCTGTCATCGTCGGATGGAAAGAACTCGGCTTCACCCCACGGCACAACTACAGCGGCTATGGCACATCGGCCCCGAAAGGGCCGATGACCGACGAGCAGAAAGCCGAACGGAAGACCCTGATCGAGAACAACAAGCTGATGCAGTCCGCGACTGTTGTAAGGCGGGAATGGGTCAAGAACCTGATGGCAAAGAAGCAGGCCCCGAAAGGCTGGCAGTACTTCACCGTCCACGCGATCACCCATCACCCGGAAACCGCCAGCGGCTACGAGGGCAAGGTAGCTGCTGAAATGGTCGGGGCGAAGGTCGAAGAATCCAACCAGTGGGCATGGAACCCGCTCAGGGACCACGTTGCCAAGACCACCGGCCGCCCGGAATTTGCACTGATTGCGCTGGTCTGCGCAGGGTACGAAAAGACCATCCAAAAGGACTCGTGGCGCTCACCGTCCCAAACCCACCGCGACTACCTGAACCAGCTGGTCACATGGGGATACGCCGCATCCGAGACTGAGAAAATCATCATCGACAGCGGGAAACCCGCCGAGGCCGAACCGGCTGAATAAAACCCCTTGCCGGGCGGACCCCTACCGCCCGGCAAGGCCCCAGCCAATCACCACAGGAAGGCCAGGAACCTTCCAAAATTCGGGCGGTCCGCCGCCCAGGGCGAACCACAGCAGCCACTCACCAGCGGCGGACCGCCGGCACGCGCCAGTAATCACAAGCACTACGATGAAGCCGCGCTTCAGCAATGACGCTGGGACAGAAAGTGGCTACCACTTCAGCTAGACTGACCATAGATTTCTTGCAGAGAAACCCGAAAGGAGCCGGCACACGCCGGCTCCTTTCCGGGTTAAGGCGGGGAACCGCAGCCCGTGTCGATTTAGCTTGGAACGTTCCGGGATACAGCCGGGCACCCTTCCCATGGGCCACACCATACGCTGCCGAGGCGCCATCCCTCATGGCAAGTCTTCTTTCAGCCGGGACCACACCCATCCAGCCCCTGCACTCACGCCAGCTGCGTACGTCACGGCAACCGGGCAAGGGCATTTCGGGCACAGGGGGGCTGCCCCTGGGGGAACCTGCGGGGATGACCACAGTCGCCGGCGGCGCTAATCGCCATCATCGGTGTCGTTTTCAGAAGCTGACTGCACAACTTCCCGCGCGGCTGCGCGAGCCGGCAGATGTGAACAGGACTTCTGACATCTGTGCAATCAGCTTCGGAAATCGACACTTCTTCCGGGGCGTTGTGCGATTTGACCTGCATGCCATGACGGGCAGAAACCCTCCGGAAACCGCGAAAATAAGCCGCAAAACCCCTACTCATTCAGTTGAATGATTGCTAGAATTGAGGTAGCAAGTCAGCCAGACGAACGAAACTTATTTGATACGAAACCAGATGCTGAAAATGACTGCAACACCGGCCGCTTACACGGTCTACACCAAGCCCGACTGCCCGAACTGTGAGAAGACGAAGGACTACTTCGACTCCAAGGGCATCACGTACACGGCCGTTGACATCACCGAAGTGCCGGCAGCGCTGGAGTACATCACGGTCGAACTCGGCTACTCCCAGGCGCCCGTCGTCGTGAACAACTCCGATGAACAGGATCGCTGGTCCGGCCTACGCCGCGACAAGCTTGTCCAGGCGGCCATGAGCCACAAGGCAGCGTGAGGGGCCTTGACCACCCCGCGCCCGGTCGTCGGGTACAAACTCAGCCCGCGGATCCCGTTGGAGGTGGACCTGTTCCGGCAGGTCAACCCGAGCGGCCGGATTCCCACCGACGTGGTGGACCCTTACGTTGTGGATCCCGCCATTGTGGAACCCCTCAGCGAGGATCTGTACGACGACTACGCCGCCCCAGGTGTCGGTGGGGATGACCGGTACTTTGAGGCGATCAACTGCCGCCCACTGGGGGAGGGCGGGCTCTGGGACTCACACACCGCGCACCAGTACCAGCCCAACGACCTCACCCATGACGTACCGGGTGGGACCGAGCCTCAGAACGAACCGACAACGCATACCGATAACATCACCAGCGCACGAGGAAAAGGAACTATCATGGCCGGCGAAACCTCCATCACAGTCATCGGAAACTTAACTTCGGATCCAGAGCTCCGGTTTACGCCTGTTTCCCGTGAGTTCGGTAAAACTGAAGGTACTCCGGTCGCGAACTTCACCATTGCATCCACTCCCAGGACATTTGATGCCCAGAGTAAGGAATGGAAGGACGGCGAGACCCTGTTCCTTCGGTCTATGGTCTGGCGGGAGGCTGCGGAGCATGCCGCAGCGTCCCTGACCAAGGGCAGCCGTGTGGTCGCCACTGGCCGGCTCAAGCCCCGCACCTACGAGACGAAGGCGGGGGAGAAGCGCACGGTCATCGAATTCGAGGTCGACGAGCTTGGTTTGTCCCTTCGCCACACGGCGGCCCAAGTTGTGGGAGCCCCGGTGAAGCGGTCGGTCCCCGAACAGCTTGCGGCAGAACAGGAAGAGGAGGTGGACGAAGCTCCGGCGCATGGTGAGGGAACGCGTGCCGGGCGGCGGGACCGGCCTAAAACCGGGCAGCAAGCCGCTGCTGAGGCCGGGGGCAATGGCTACGCCGATGACGATCCATGGTTCGGTAAGAACGCCACGGGCGCGGGTGACGCCCAACCGGGCCGCAGGGCAGAACCAACGTTCTAAGAGAACGGTTCCTGGAGGGGCCAGCGGATACGCTGGCCCCTCCAGACTTTCCCACCTACCGGATCACGAGCAGAAGGGACACGATGACGCGGGCAGATCATCTACGCCACGACGGCGGCCAACAGCACTCCAGTGTCGGCTTCGATAAGGACCGCTCCGTTACCCTCCGCCGAGGGCTTCCTGGACAGCCTGCATCCGCGGCCGGCGGCCGGGCACACCGGCCGGGACGGGCGGCTGTTTGATGGCCAGGGAGAAGAAGATTCCCGCGTTCACTCCGTACTTCACCGAGGACCAGGCGGGGCAGGTCCGGGCCGCGTTCCTGGAAACGGGGGAAGTGGAAGGTGACGCGAGCGTCTCGGACCTCATCGTGTACGCCACGATGCGTGAAGTGCGGCGCCGGCAGCGCAAGTACAACGGCGGCAAGCCCTGGCCTGGGGTGGAGGCCGGCGGGCTGCGCAGGGGGCAGCGGAAGAAGGACGAGATGGCACACCGGCGCGAGGAGATCTAGCTAGTGGCACAGGGAAACGTCGATATCGACGGCAGGCCCGCACCCGCCAGCAGCGGGTTGCCGCGGATGATGACGCTTGCCCAGGTTCAGGAGGTCCTGAACCTGGGCAGACCCATGGTTTACGCGCTGGTGAAAAGTGGGGAACTGCGCGCGGCGCAGTTCGGCCCCCGGCGGATTTGGAGGGTCCGCAAGGAGGACCTGGAAGCGTACATCGACGCGGCGTACGCGAAGACCGCGGAGCGCCAGCTGAGGACTGACAGCGGACCTGTGGAACTCTGAAACGCGGCGAAGGCCGGCACCCTGACAGGGTGCCGGCCTTCGCCGTGATTCCAAGGAATGTCGTGTCACTGGGCGTGGAACCTAGGGGGTTATTCCCCGATGGAGGTGGCCGTTTCCAGGCCAGAGTCCTGGTCCGGACCGGCGAAACGTTTCGCTGCCCGGCGCCGCTTTACGGCAGCTGGTTCCAGGCCAAGCTTCTTCAGTTCGTCTGCGCTCCATCCGTCCTTCGTGGCCTGCACGTAGGCGCGCTTGTCGTCGCGTTCGGCGGCGACAAGTTGGTCGCGCAGTTCCGTGATCCGCTGGCGGCTCCGGACGAGGGCGGTGACGGATTCGATGCGGGAGTCCAGCAGCGCGCGGGCTTGGTTTCGTGTCTGTTCAATGTCGAGGTTCGCCATGGAGCCCAGCCTAACGACCGACGCGCGGCCGGCCCTGCCGGACGCGCCCGTCCCGGCATGACGTGTCCACGCTCACCGGCGCGTGCTCTCCGAGCAGGCCGGTGTTCCGGGGGTCGTTGAACCAGTCCCGAAGGTAGTCGTCACAGTAGCTGATGGTCCGCGCTGTGAACTGGAAGTATTCGGGACCGATGCCTTGTCGCCGCCACTGCCGCAGCAGCGTTGCCGGGACCCCGTATTGCCCGGCCACTTTGGTCGGTGAGATAAGAGCCAAAACTGTACCTTTCGCTAACCCTATGCCGCGTTCCTTTCGGCACGCTTGCCGAAACTTGGCCGGTGAAGGAATTGGCCAGTCGGAGTCAGCCGGACCGTGGAATACCGGAGCGGAGCGAGGATATGCCGCGAAAGCCGGCTGCGCAGACTTGCCAAGGAAGGACCGGGCAGTAGCCTCACCCAGCCGAAACGGAACGACGCAGTCGTTTCAACGAGTCAGACGCGAAGCGTCCTGAAGGGCAGTGCGGGAGAACCACCCCAGGCATCAAAACGGGGCGCAGGCGATTTCCCGGAGCAAGCTATGTGGTTATGTGCCATAACCAGCGTGTTGCTCCACGGCCTTCGTCCCTGGATGCGGCACACTCGTGAGTGTGGACCGGAGGTTCCGGGGCGCTGCGCTGGGCATTGGGGGAGGAGCCGGGATGACTGAAGAGCGGAAGTCTGAGCGGACGCCGCCGCGCCGTTTCTCCCGCCGACGCCGCGCCAACATTGACGGTGACACCCAGTACGTGCGGGTCTCAATGTCGGAGTTCGAGCGCGCGCAGTTGAAGGTCCTGGAGGAACGGACTGGTCGCAGTCCGTCGGAGATTCTGGTCAGTGCTGCCCTGTACGCGGAGAACTCCGAGTCCCTGGCTGAACGCAGGGCGGCCGCCGTGGAGTTCATGGCGGCCCGCCGGTACCTTGCCGCCTTGTCGAACAACGTGAACCAGCTGGCCCGGCACGCGAACGCCACGGATGAGTTTCCGGAAGCAGCCCGCACTGTGTTGACCCGGGTGCGGGCGGTTGCTGACCGGATCAATACGATGCTGGATGTGATGGTGCGCTGATGATTCCCAACATCACCAAGGGCACCCGCATGCACGGGCTCATCGCGTACCTTGCCGGTCCCGGACGGGCCAACGAGCACACCGACCCGCACCTGGTCGCGGGCTCCCCGTCGATCATGGCCTGGCACAACGACGACGAACTGAACGCCGACGCCGCCCACGCCATCTCCAAGGAACTGGACCGGGCACGGAGCGTCCTCGGTATCGAGATACCGGGCGGGCATGTCTGGCACTGCTCGTTGTCGCTGCGCGCCGAGGAAGGCGACCTGACTGACCAAAAGTGGGCTGACATCGCGCAGGACTTCATGGACGAAATGGGCTTCACCGAAGCCAGCGGACGCGCCCCGGCGCAGTGGGTGGCGATCCGTCACGGCCACAGCAAAGCCGGGAACGACCACATCCACATCGCCGCGTCCATGGTCCGCGAAGACGGCACGAAGTGGAGCAGCTGGCGCGACTTCCCCCGCGCCCAACAAGCCGCCCGGGCGCTGGAGAAAAAGTACGGCCTGGAAGAACTCTCACCCACGCATTCCACCCGCGGCCTGCGGCCCGGTGAACGCGAAGCATCCGAACGCAGGGGAGCGCCGGAACCGGAACGCCGCTCCCTCGAACGCAAGGTACGTGCCTGCGCCACGTCAGCCCAGGATGAGGCCGAATTCATCCGACGACTCCGCCGCACCGGCTCCCTGGTCCGGCCGCGGTACGCGTCCGGCCGTGACGACGTCGTGGTCGGCTATAGCGTGGCCGAACGTCCCCCGAAAGGTGTCCGGCCTGTCTGGTTCGGCGGCGGTCACCTCGCCAAAGACCTCGCCCTGCCCAAGCTCCGCGCCGACTGGCCTGACAGCCCCCGGGGTGCCACGGAGGCGGTCGCTGAATGGCAGGCAGCTGCACGTGGACGCCGCCCGGTCACTACCGGCCGCGAAGCCCACGAACCCGACCCGCAAATGTGGGAGAAGTACAGCGACGAGGTCGCCCGGCTGCGTGAAACGCTGCGCTCCGTCCCGCTGGACGACCACGCGACCTGGGCGCATGTTGCACGTGAGACAGCTGGTGCTTTCGCCGCCTGGTCAACGGCGACCGAGGCAACACCTGGCCCCCTCGCGGCAGCAGCGGACGAGCTGTCCAAGACGGCACAACTGCGCCGCTACCCGGTCCGCCCCATCCGCAGCGTCGGACCATCGGCCCGGGGAGCATCGCTCATGCTGATGGCAGCGTCGATGTGCGGCACCGGGACCGCTGCTCAGGCGATCATGCTGCGCCAGCTGCTCAACGTCGCCAAAGCCGTCCACGACATGCACAAGGTATCCAACGACCTGCGCAGAGCACGCCAGATCAGCCACATGGTCAAGCACCAACTCAGCCAAGTCGCTGCCGCACTACCCAGCGTCCCCGCGACCAAATCGACAGTGGATAACGAAGCGGTTGCTGCAGTACGCACGAGTGCAGCCGGCCAGGTTTCGGGCCGGTCCGCTGGCTCCGTGTTGCCGCCGAAGTACATCCCGGCACGCACCGACACCACCCGAAGCACTACGACCCGCCCGGACATAGAAAGATAACACCAACGAGGGGAACCATGAGCGAATCAGACGGCATCGAAGAAGCAATCGAGGGAATGTCCCGCGTCGGGCTGACCATCGCCGGCCGGCTCGGCGAGCAGCTGGCCCGGGCACGCGAGCAAGAGCTGCGCCGCGCCCAGGCAGCAGAGGAACAACAGGCCCGCGAACTGCAGGCCCGGTTCGACGCGGAGCGGGAAGCTGCCCGTGCCCAGCTCGCCCCGGTCATGGACAACAGGTGGTGGGACACAGCCAACGGCCGCGACATCGAAAGAGCGCACGAAACAGCCACCGCGTGGAAGGACCACGACTCGGCAGCGCGCGACGCGGCCGAGGTAATCCGCGACCAGGTGCAGCGCCGTTACGGGTTGGACGTGGACAACCTCGGCGCCGATGAAGTGTCCGTAGCCGATGCCCTGGCACAAGCCGAACGGGAACGCGAGCAAGCGGAACAGGAACGCCGCGCCAGCGGTGAAGAGAACGCCCAGGCTGCGCAGCTGCTGGCCGAGGCCGACCGGGAAGACCAGGACCGTGAACAAGACGTCGCCGAAGAGAACCACCGCCATGAAGCGCTGCGCGAGGAGGCCGGCACCAGGTACGACTCAGCCGAACGCCGCCAGGAACTAGCCGCCAGCCTGGACGGCGCAGCCGACCGCGAAGCCGTGCAGGCACGACTCAGCGCAGACCAAGACCAAGGAACGCCGCCCAGCGCCGCCGTGGCCAAGGCGCCAGGACGCAGTCCGAAGGCCCGCAAGACACGCGGAGCCAACGGCCAGACGAAGCTCCTGCAGAAAGGTATGAGCCGGTAGGTTCCGTAGTGTCGTGCTCTTGGGGAACCGCTCTTTGGAAACCCGGCTGACTCTGGCCTGGCATCTTGTCCCACGGTGGGACAGGACGCTTACCGGCATTCAAGTCCGTAGAGGGCAAGCACATAGGTGAGGTCGGTATCGTTACGGTGGATTTCCGCCTCGGCTTCGACCCGGACAGGGTCGGGGCCTAGCCGGTCATCCTGCCGGCGGAGCCAGTAGGCCCAGCAATGACCTCCACCGTACTTTGAGTGTGCCCGGACGCCCGCGGCATAGTTCCCGTCATCCAGTACTTGCTCACGAAGCCATTCGCCGATTGCGGTGGTCGCGCCGCGGTCCTCGCCGGCAAGTGTGCCCAAAGTGATGGTGCCGATGCCGAAGGTATCGTCGAGTGTCTGTCCGAGGTGGCGGTTCAGGGCGGCGATTGATTCGGCGGCGGTCAGGTCGACCCAGCGGATGGGTTCGTCGATCCGCAGCGTATACATCAGGCGCCCGTCCCGCCAGTTGGCCGGCAACCAGCCGGGTACCATGTTGCCGTTTCTGGTCCAGTCGTCGTGGATCATCTTCTGCGCGACCTCTACTGGGAGGTCGAACTGCCGGGCCGCGAAGGCAACGGCGTCGCGGAAGTCCTTGCCGACCCGGGCCATCGCAAGGGTTTCGGCATAGGCTGTGCGGCGATCTCCGGCCAGGTAGACGGTCGAGCCCGGGGTGTCGAAGCGTGACCAGGATGAGCGATCGGGTGCTCCGGCGCTGCGCGGCAGCGGGTTCAGGGGGCCATAGGACGATTTAGCGATCCGGTATCCGGTGATCGGCCCTTCAATGTAGGCAAGGCCGGTACCGGAGCAGATTCCCGTCAACCGGAGAACCTGTCCTCGGTCATGGCTGTTGCGGCCGCCATGACCTCTTTGGCGCGCATGTCCTTGATCGCTTCGATGGGGGAGACTTCATCCAGCCACGGGTTGGCGCCCACAAACCACAGCCGGGCCACGTGTTCGCCCTCAACGCTCGACACGGCCGTCCAGGCGCGGTGGGCGAGCTGCAGCCGGGCCTGTGCTTCCGGCCGGGGCTCGGGCCCGTCGGTACGGGCCCAGCGATAGCTGATCTTGGGGTCCTTGCTGCCGGCCAGCGCGGCGACCAGCGTGGCGCCGAGCGCGCTGTTCAGCTGCCGGACAATCTCCCGAATACCCAGGCGTGCTGTACCGCTATGGGCCGCGCCAACATCAATAGAGATGCTCATCCATCCTCCTTCTTCGCTTTAACCCTACCCCTTCAACTACTACTAAACCACCGAAAAACCACTATTTAGCCGCAGGCGGGAGTCCTAGAAAGGGCGGGTGGGGGGAGCGACCCCACCTCATGCGGCAGGAAGCCCGCGGGGAAGATCGAGTACCCAGTACTCGTGCGCTTGAACCCGCAACAGCCTGTACTGGTATCTGCACTCCAGTGGTGCCCGCGACGTGCGGACATCACAACAACAGAAGGAGAACCGCCGCTATGACCTCTCGCGGAACCCAAGCCCCCGGTACCCGCGCCGGTAGCGACATCGACGAGCCGCAGTACGAAGCTACCGGACGGCTGAGACCGCGCCAATGGCCAGTGGGCCCGAATGAAAGCTACGGGAAAGTCGAATTCGATGACGGCGAGGGACACCCCGTCCTCACCTCTACATTCAGCGGGCACCCGAACAAGGTTACGTCCTGCACATCGAGCATCTGGCCGCGCCGCTGCGATTGGACGGTACACTCCTTCGCCTAACCCCGGCGCCTCACATTGACAGGAACGCGGCAGATTTCCGCCGGATCACTGCTGCCCGTACGGCTGCCGCGAAGGCCGAGGCTGAGCTGGATGCCGCCGTCAGCGCCGCCCGCGCTAACGGGGACTCCTGGGAGGTTATCGGCGCCGCCCTCGGCATGTCAGCCAGAAAAGCCCGGGAGCGGTTCGATCAAGCGCAGAAGCGATAGCGAACTGGGCCGTCCATGAGGTGACGAATGTGCGCCTGAGTTTCTGCCGTGGAGCAGGACCAACTCGGCAGGGGCAAGCCCTCAGTTGTCTTCGGGTCGGCGGACCGCAGCGGCGGACACGTTCTCCCAGCGCTTTTGGGCCCCCTGTCGGCTGATCCCAAACGCCCGGCCAATATTGTCCCAGGAAACACCCGCCAACCTGGCGGCCGCCACGGCGTCGTCGAGCTGGGCCTCGAGCTCCTTCAGGCTCCGGCTAAGGGTGCCGATGGTGTGCAGCGACAGGTCGGGGGCA